>JAGPUU010000260.1 GCA_018067325.1 Amphritea sp. | reverse complement strand
GGCTACTTCCTGCTCGAAACCATTACTGAATTCCGCGCATTATGCAAAATGCCCCGCCAACCGAATAAACAGGAGGATTAAACGATGACTCTGTTTCTAATTTCAATGCTGATTGTCGTTATCCTGATCCTGATCGAGATCCCGGTAGCCTTTGCCTTCGGTATCGGCGCAATTCTCTTTACCTACACCACCGGTAACGATATTTCGTTCCTGATTCCACACGGGTTTAAAACCGCTAGTAGCTTTGCCCTATTGGCTCTGCCACTGTTTATATTTGCCGGTCTTTTAATGGCTGAAGGTGGAATATCAGAACGACTGCTTAACTTTGTAAACTCACTGGTAGGACGAATTAAAGGCGGCTTAGGCGCTGTGACGGTGCTTACCTGTGCGCTATTTGGCGCGATATCCGGCAGCTCGTCCGCTGCGATCGCAGCCGTTGGTCAGATCATGATTCCAAGGATGATTCGCGAAGGCTATCCACCGGGGCATGCCACCGCGCTGGTAGCCTGCTCTTCGGTACTGGCATTGCTGATTCCCCCCAGCATTCCGATGATCGTGTTTTCAATCACCGGTGGCTTATCGGTAGGCGCAGCATTTCTGTCCACCATTATTCCGGGCATCATGCTGACCGTCATTTACTGCGCACTGAACATCTGGTTCCTGCGTGATAATCCCGATATTAAAGTCGACCCACCGCTACCCTTTAAAGCAGCAGCCAAAGAAGTCGCAAAAACCGGCTACAACGCAATCTTTGCGCTACTCATGCCGCTGATCATTCTCGGTGCTATTTATAGCGGCATCGCAACACCAACGGAAGCAGCTGCTATTGCAGTTATCTATGCTATCCCGGTGGGTCTGTTTATCTACAAAGGGATGTCTCTAAGCAACTTGGGGGCAGTAACCGTACGCGCGGTGACAATGACCGGCTCAATTATGGCGGTATTGTTCTTCCTGTTTATTATGAGCCGCGCCATGATTCTGGAGCAGGTTCCCCGCGATCTGGCAGAAGCTTTACTCCAGGTATCGGATAATAAGTACATACTGTTATTCCTGATCAATATCCTGCTGCTACTTATAGGCATGATAGTGGATGATATTTCTGGCAGCGTACTTGCGGCTATTATCTTCCTGCCGATCATTAATCAACTGGGTATAGATCCGATCCACTTCGCAGCCGTTGTGGGTGTGAATCTGGGACTCGGTAATGTTTCGCCCCCCTGTGCGCCAATGCTCTATATGGCCGGCGGGGTCGGAAAGTTATCGTTAGATAAATATATCAAACCGACCTTGAAATTCCTCTGTTTGGGTCACCTGCCGATGGTATTCCTGGTGACCTTTGTGCCGGAACTGTCGCTCTTCCTGCCTAAGTTATTACTGGGTTACTAATCAATCGTCGATAGCTATAAAAAAACCGGGCTCCATGCCCGGTTTTTATTTACATGATTCACCTGGTTCTAATCAGACAGAGCAACCGCTGTTTAGTCAATTAAGTTGGCTTGATAATTGTTATACATCCGTCAGCAGCTGCGCCATCTGAACTATCTTATCTTTATCAATTTCTCCCATCACAGATGGGTTAGACAAAGCATAGATATAATCTTCAATTGTGGCGTGATCGATATCATCACGGCACTCAACAAACATCGCCCACTCTTCAAGGTCATCGGTGCAGATATCGCCAACGATATACTTGTTTAACACTTCAGCAAGCTGTTGTTTAGTCACAACAACTTGCTCGCAAACACTTTCAAGAGAACCACCCACTAAACAAGAATAAGCTTGCTCCCTGCGTTCACCAAAACTGATAATCTGGTTTAATGATTCAACTCTATTCATACGTCATATACATCTCGGCTATAAAAATTTTAAAGCGCTGTGCTCATTGCCTGCGAACTCGCATGAAACTGGCAAACCGGGGCACACCTCTGGCACTGACGCCGGTATATTTATAGGTAACCTGACTGCCGATTGCAGGCGGATTCTTGCGCTGAGCATCGCTGAATCCACTGCCTAATTTGAAGCGTATTCCATCAGCCGTTTCCACCACTAATGAACCCAGCATACCGGCATATTTACCTCTGCCCGGCTGATATCCTATAACCATCGCTTCTGCATCTTGCCACTGTTTCAACTTCAGCAGATCTGCACTACGCCCCTGCTTATAAATCGCATCTTCATGATGCAACATCAACCCTTCACCGCCACCAGCAACTACCTGCTCTAACCAATCCATTAACGCTGTATCACTGGCCAACTGCCGTTGATGCACCATCTGAATCCAGTCCCGATCAACCTCATTAACAATGCTTCTTAATCGCCTCAGTCGCTGACTAAAAGCACCAGGGAACTGTGGCAGATCAAATAGCATAAATTTCACCTGTCGCCAGCCCCTATCACGACCTTTATTGTCTCTAGCACCGCGGCTTCGGATAAGCGCAGAGACTCTATCAAACTGCCCCCGTCCTATCCATAACTCGCCATCCAGTGATTGTTCGGGGAGCGGTGCAATAAACCAGTCCGGCGCATCAATGCGATAACCCTGGCGGGTTAACAACTGCTGGCCATCCCAGTAACCGCGTACCCCATCAAGTTTCTCACTAACCCAATAACGGGAGACATCAAGCCCTGGCGAGTAAACTGTCGCCAACTGTAACGCCGGTTTATCTGCATAACTCAATGAAGTGATTAGATAGCTGATTAACAAAATCAGCCAATTACGAATTACCATTTCCACCCTCCTTGGCGGTTAGCTGTAACACTATCCCTGAACTCACATAAACAGGGTTATCATAGCAAAAGAATAGTTAAAGCTCCTTTCAGGCTAGCCATATATCGGCCTTAGTCTGATTGTTTTTCATACAGCCCTGGCCGATGATAATACTGTTTCAGGTTTGTTGTATTTATCTGAATCACTTTAATAACAGCATCTAAGTAACCTGCAGACTTGTTCGCAGGTGCTTTAATACATGGAATGACTATGCGACTGTTAAGCAACTTTTTAATCCTGTTCCTCTCTTTAACCTCCTACTCTGTATCCGCTGCAGAACTTATCAGCCTGAAAACCCGTGGCGACGTAACCCAAAAGTTCATCCTGATAAAACCAGACAACCCCACTGCCAGTGTTATTCTGTTTAGCGGCGGCGCAGGTACTCTTAAACTTGCATCACTGTTTGGCACTCCCTCTCTGGGCGCTGGCACAACTAACTTCCTGGTCCGATCCAGGGATCTGTTCGCTGATAAAGGGCTGATGGTTGCGGTGGTTGATGCGCCTTCTGATAAGCAAAAGATGAAAGGCATGTTCAAAGGCTTTCGTAGCAGCGAGGAGCATGTCACCGATATTGACGCAGTTATCGCCTATCTGAAGCAGCAGGCAGATATTCCGGTCTGGTTGGTAGGCACTAGCCGCGGTACAGAATCAGCAACCCATATTACGATTAATAGCGCTCAGCAGGTTTCAGGTCTGGTGCTGACATCCAGCATGAGTAAGCGTAATAAAGGTGGTAAATCCGTAGTCATGATGGATCTAGCAAAGATTACTCAACCGACTCTTATTGCCACCCATGAGAATGACAGCTGTGCGAATACACCACCAGAAGGTGCTGAGCTGATCAAAGATAAATTAGTCAACGCCAGTAGCGCTGACGTTATTATCTTTCAAGGCGGCAGGGAAACTGGCGATTCCTGTAAGGGCCTCTCTTATCACGGTTTCCTGGGAATCGAAGATACAGTCGTGGATAAGATCTATGACTTTATCGCGGCGAACTGATACGCCTAAACTAATACAGATTTACAACCAGACAAAAAAAAGCCGGCACCTGTATGTACAGGTACCGGCAAATGGCGGAATAAAAGAAACTCAGGAGTAAAACTTGTTTCCTTATCGCTTAAAACAAGAGGAAAGCAAAAAGAAGCCTAGACCGTTTTGTCTGACCACTAGCAGGTCGCACTGCGACACTCTAGCAAACCAAACATATTCAACGGTCTAGCCAATCTTACATTGGTGATTAACTAGGGAATGCGAAAGAAACACCTTCACGCATACTGCTGGAAGGCCAGCGCTGAGTAATCGTCTTACGCTTAGTGTAAAAACGTACTGAGTCAGGACCGTAAGCGTGCAGATCACCAAACAAAGAACGCTTCCAGCCACCGAAGCTGTGGTAAGACACGGGTACTGGCAGTGGTACGTTAATACCAACCATGCCCACCTGGATATTGTCAGAGAAGTAACGTGCTGCTTCACCGTCACGGGTAAAGATACAAGTACCGTTACCATATTCGTGATCGTTGATTAGCTGCATCGCTTCTTCCATCGTATCAACACGTACAATCTGCAATACCGGGCCGAAGATCTCTTCCTGGTAGCTCTGCATCTCAGCAGTAACGCCGTCAATCAGGGTAGCACCAACGAAGAAGCCGTTTTCATAACCCGCAACGTCTGGGTTACGACCATCAACAACAATCTTCGCACCGTCAGCTTCTGCACTGTCGATGAAGCCATTTACTTTCTGCTGGTGTGCACGAGTGATTACCGGACCGAAATCGTTATCACTATTGCTGAAAGCACCAACTTTCAGAGGTTCCATACCGGCACGCATTTTCGCAACTAGCGCGTCTGCAGCGTCATCGCCTACCGCAACCGCAACAGACAGCGCCATACAACGCTCGCCAGAAGAGCCAAATGCAGCACCCAGTAACTGGTTAACAGCGTTATCCATATCCGCATCCGGCATTACGATCGCGTGGTTTTTAGCGCCACCCAGTGCCTGACAACGCTTACCGTTGGCATTAGCAGTGCTGTAAATATATTCAGCAATCGGCGTAGAGCCGACAAAACTTACCGCTTTAATTCGCTCATCGGTCAGTAGAACATCAACTGCTTCTTTATCGCCGTTTACGACGTTAATGACACCCTTTGGCAGACCCGCTTCCTGCAACAACTGTGCAATAAAGGTAGTAGCGGTTGGATCACGCTCAGAAGGCTTCAGTATAAAAGTGTTACCGCAAACGATCGCCATAGGGTACATCCACAGCGGAACCATCGCTGGGAAGTTGAACGGTGTAATACCCGCAACGACGCCCAGTGGCTGGAATTCACTCCAGGAATCGATACCTGGTCCAACATTACGACTATGCTCGCCTTTCAGCAGCTCAGGTGCACCGCAAGCGTACTCAACGTTTTCAATACCCCGCTGAAGCTCACCCATTGCATCGTGAGAAATCTTGCCATGCTCTTCACCAATCATGGCGCAGATCTTGTCAGCATTCTGTTCCAGTAGCGATTTAAAACGGAACATCACCTGAGCACGCTTTGCCGGTGGTGTATTACGCCATGCAGGGAAAGCAGCCTGTGCAGCAGCAATCGCTTCTTCAACAGTCTCAACACTTGCCAGCGCAACCTGCTTACTTACTTCACCAGTGGATGGGTTGAATACGTCCTGGGTACGGGCTGCGTCATCACGCATCTCGCCGTTAATCAGATGGCCGATAATTGTCATAGCTTTATACTCTTAATATATTTATTTATTATTTACTGCAAACGGCAGTATTTAATCTGTTGTGTCAAAATACTGAGGCTATAGATAGCGTGATGAGCACCGGCCAGAAAGCATCATCTGGCCAGGCACATTAGCTACCTTCAGCTTCAGGAAAGTTCGTTGATTGAATCACCCAAGGCATTAATCAGGCTATCTATCTCTCCCAGTTCTGTCGTAAACGGTAGACCTAGTTGAATAGTGTCTCCGCCGAAGCGAACATAGAAACCTTTCTCCCAGCACTTCATCGCGATCTGGTAAGGACGCAGTGCTGGCTCACCCGGTGCCGACTCGATAGTAATACCCGCAGCCAGACCGTAGTTGCGAATATCCGCAACATACTGTGTACCTTTGAGGCTATGTACCATCTCCTGGAATTGAGGTGAGATAGAATTAACCCGCTCAATCAGTTTGTCATTAGCCAGAATATCCAGCGATGCCAGAGCAGCAGCGCAAGCCACTGGATGTGCAGAATAGGTATAGCCATGGGGCAGCTCTAACATATAGTCAGGGCCGGCATCTTCCATAAAAGTATCGTAAATTTCTTGCTTAGCAATCAGCGCACCCATCGGCACTACACCGTTGGTCAGCTGCTTGGCTACCGTCATCATGTCTGGCGTTACACCAAACTCTTCTGACCCGGTATTTGAGCCCATACGGCCAAAAGCAGTAATAACCTCATCAAAAATCAGCAGAATATTATGCTTATCGCAGATTTCACGCAGACGCTTCAAGTAGCCCTTTGGTGGTGGAATCACACCAGCAGAACCCGCTAACGGCTCAACAATCACTGCAGCGATGTTTGAAGCGTCATACATAGCAATGTGTTGCTCTAGCTCATCTGCCAGATGGGCACCGGTTTCCGGCATACCCTGGGTAAACAGATTTTCCGGCAGCATTGTATGAGGCAGGTGAACCGCATCGATACCCTGACCGAAAGTCGCCCGGTTACCGCCGATACCACCAACGCTGATGCCACCCCAGTTAACACCGTGGTAGCCTTTAGCCCGACCAATAAAACGAGTTTTGCTGGCCATACCTTTTTTACGCCAGTATGCACGGGCGATCTTCAATGCGGTCTCAACCGACTCAGAACCCGAACCGGTAAAGAACACACGGTTCATGCCGTCTGGCATCAGTTCAGAAATGCGATGCGCCAGCTCAAATGATTTAGGGTGACCAAACTGAAATGCCGGAGAATAATCCAGCTCCTTCAACTGTCGGCTCACAGCCTCGGTAATTTCCGGACGGCTATGACCTGCACCGCAAGTCCACAGGCCAGACAGGCCATCGAAGATCTTGCGACCTTCAGCATCGGTATAGTAGTTCCCTTCTGCTGAAACGATCAGGCGTGGGTCCTGCTTAAAACTGCGATTCGCAGTAAACGGCATCCAGTGTGCATCTAGTTGCGCCTGACTCAGGCCGCAGCGTTTGGTGGTATCAGTCATAGAATCTCACCTCAATTTTGAGCTTATTGGTATCGGCTACGCTTTAGGTTTTACGCAGTCCGTTAACTAACCAATCTCAGTGTTGTGTTGTTATTTTCGGTTGACTCTATTATCGCCAACAACTAAGTTTATTAAATCCATACTTATTTACTTAAAGTTAACCATTAACAAACCTATTAAGACTTTCATATAGAGGCGTACATGTCCCGACGAGAAAACCTGTTGCCACGGCAGCTTGGCGATGCCCATATCCGGCTACTACGTATCTATAAAGCCGTGGTCGAAAGTGGCGGTTTTTCAGCGGCTGAAGTGGAACTGAATATAAGTCGTCCCGCTATCAGTTTAGCTATATCTGAGCTGGAAAGCTTACTCAATATGCGCCTCTGTAATCGAGGCAGGGCTGGCTTTGCTTTGACCGAGCAAGGCGAAGAAGCATACGATGCGACATTGCAGTTACTTGGCGGGTTGGAAAACTTTCGCGCGCGTATCAACGCAATCAATACTGAACTCAAAGGTGAGTTAAATATTGGTATTACCGACAATATGATCACTGTGCCACATATGCGCATTACCCGTGCACTGGCAGCACTGAAAGCACGCGGACCTGAAGTAACTATCAATATTCGCATGATCCCACCTAAAGATATTGAATCCGGAGTGTTGGATGGCCAGCTACTGGTCGGTATTGTGTCTGAACAGCGTACCCTGCCCGGCCTTAATTACCTGTCTCTCTATGACGAACAATCCCTGCTCTATTGCGGTAACGAACACCCACTGTTTGAAACTGATAACGATAGTTTGAGCGATGATGAACTGGCTAAATACGATGCCGTTTTACCCGCCTACCCCCAATCAGCCGAGATAAAGCAGCAACAAGCGATGCTGAAAGCCAGCGCCAGCTCTACCGATCGTGAAGGCATCGCTTTTCTGATTCTCAGTGGTAGTTATATCGGCTTTCTACCCACCCATTATGCTGAACAATGGATTAAGGAAGGACGGCTCAAAGCGGTCCAGCCAGAGAAACGCACTTTTACCACTCATTACACCACCATCACCCGAAAAGGTGCTCGCAATAACCTGATTCGTGATGCGTTTATGGAAGAACTAGAAGGCAGTAGCTAGAACGTGACTTCGTCGCTTGCTAGAAAAGCAGAGATAGCAGCATTGATTTTTGTGTGTTGATACTTTGTTAGTGCTCAAGCTTTTTTCACTAAAATTGAATAAAAAATCACCACAGAGAACACCGAGGGCACAGAGAAGAGCCTTTAGGTTTCTGTATTACTCATCATCTGTAAGAGGCGTTATCTTGCAAAGATTTGATCGCCGCTGAAAGGAACTCTTACGGTATTAGATGTTTTTGTAGGAGCCCCTTCCAGGGGCGATTGTAAATTCAGTAAACATTAAGACCTTGTTTGCCTGATATAAGTTTTAAAATAAAGGAACACCTGTGAATCGAATTGCTGTCTTTGTTGATGTACAGAATATCTACTACACCACCCGTCAGGCGTATGGACGACAATTTAACTACCGTAAACTCTGGCAGAAAATCAGTGCTGAAGGTGAGATCGTTATCGCCAATGCCTACGCCATTCATCGGGGTGACGACAGTCAGATGAAGTTCCAGAACGCCCTGAAACATATCGGTTTCAACATAAAACTAAAACCTTACATTCAGCGCAGCGACGGTTCTGCCAAAGGCGACTGGGATGTGGGTATCGCCATCGACGTGATGGACACCGCTCCGGAAGTAGACACTATTATTCTACTCTCAGGCGACGGTGATTTTGATCTATTACTGGAAAGGGTCAAACGGAAGTATGGCGTAAAGGCCCAGGTATACGGGGTGCCAGCACTAACAGCGAATTCGTTAGTCAGCTCGGCTACAGAGTTTTTTCCTATCGGACAGGAACTGCTTCTTTGAAGCAGTCGTTAATTATGTTCGTAGCTGTTTGTGCATGACATAGCTATCAACATACCCAAGTTTGCCGTGTTTATAAGCCCTTGGAATCGTGCCAATAATATTGAAGCCAAGCTTTTGCCAAAGCTGTACTGCAACGTCATTAGTTGAAACTACACTATTAAATTGCATGGCTTCAAAGCCCAGTAAAAGTGCTTGTTGTTGAGAATGCTCACACATTTTACGGGCGATGCCCTTGCCTCTCGCTTTATCTGCAACCATATAACCACAATTACAAATATGCTGACTGGGGCCCATCCCGTTTGGCTTAATAAAATAAGAACCTAAGACTAGGTTATTCTCTACGAACACATAGGTTTTCAGTGGTGTTTCACACCACAAATGATATGCCTGCTCTAGTGTCATATTCGGGTCGAATGTATAGGTTTCCTGAGCTTGGATTACGCTTGAAAACGTAGGCCAGAACAACTCAAAATCTGATTGCGTTATTTCTCTGAACATTCAGTTTCCCCACAACATAGCACCCAATTAAAGAAGAACTGGGAGCAAGCCTTTACACCCGTTAATCAATCTTTTTCTTCGGCCCAGAAAAACTGGCAATGATGGCTGTCACCACGCCAATAAAAATAGAGAGCATAGCAAAGCCAGACATGGCATTACCGTGAGATTTAAACACCAAAATATAGAGCCCTAACGCAACTAAGCACAAACCCAGTACAACAAATATTTTAGGGTTTAACGCTCTCAACCCGGATGGCTTGGCACTTTTTACTGCGTTAGATTTAGAGTGAGCTGAAGCTTTTCGTTTGTGCTTATTCTTAGGCATTACCAATTCCTCAGGCTTTAACGCAGTCGGCTGAAAGAGAGAAAAAGGTATCACAGCCAACGGTTAGGCATCCGTTTAGTTTTCTTAACTCTTTGAATATACACCAAACAGTCAAGTCACTTAACTATTTAGCTATTTGACTATTTAACAACGCACAAGCTCTGCATATACAGGCCTTCCCTTTAGCTTCTTCCGGCACCTGACTTAACAACGATTCTGAAAACGTTATCTCAGGCGAGCGACACCAGCAACTTTCATCAGAATCACAGGAAGATATATTCCCACATTGATTGTCTTGCTTACAGATAGGGCATAGATTTGGATCAATAGCGTCTGGATTAATGCTCAAAATAAACCTCTATCAACTGAAAGACTTGGTTGTACTACGAAGCATGTTTCAACCTAAGACATAGCGTTAAACTGTCCCAAATATCGGATCAATCTACTCTGACCCCATTGATCTTGACCCCATTTATTCCCCATTTATTCCCTAACCTACTTGCACAAAGCCATATAGCGTTTTGCGCTGTCTTGCTCAGCAATACGTTCACGCCATTGCTGGATATGCGTGTATTCAGCCAGATCAAACTTAACTGCATCACAAATCGCCACTACAAACGACGTATTAAGATCGGCCAGTGTAAACCTCTCTGCCACCAAATAGGTTTTATCTGCGAGGGAATTATTCAGTGTGCTCAGTAGGGGAGGCAGTTTCTCAAACGATTTCTCAATGATCGAAGCATCACGCTTCGGTTCGGGGACAAACACCAACTGAATAAACGCCTGAATTAACGGTGCTTGTAAATCAGCCACCGACCAGATACTCCACTGACTAACCAACCCGCGCTCCTGCACGGTGTTGCCCAGCAACTCTGGTTTATAAGCTTCCGCAATGTAATTATTGATCGCCAACGATTCCCAAATTGTGAAATCGCCATCGACCAATGCCGGGACTTTCCCGTTCGGATTCACCTTTAAAAAATCAACTGCCTTATGCTCACCCGCGCTAAAATCAATCGACTTTGCTCTGTACTCAACACCTGTCTCTTCTAAACACCAGAAACAACGACCGGCACTGGACTGAGGGCTACCATAAATAGTTAACATAGGGATTCCTTAAATATGTTCTGCCATCGATTAACAATTAGATAGCAATTGGATTGATGACGATGCTAGCACAAGATGCTGCTGGAGTAGGCGCGATATTCATAAGGAAAAAAGGCGTTATCACTTCATCCGTGTTGAGGCTGAAACAGCATAAATTAAATTTTATGGATTATGCATGTCCAAGGTTGATGTGTTACATGGTTCAACTC
>JAGPUU010000243.1 GCA_018067325.1 Amphritea sp. | reverse complement strand
AAGTGATCACCGGAGTTAATGTCAGGTCAGATCTAGGCTGTAATTGCACCCCGATATTTGATCCCCAGAAAAACCTATCTACTTGAGAGTCTGCAAGTATCCCTGCAGTTTCAGGTGTTTCTTCGCCAACAAAAAGGCCGGCAAACCAGACGGGCTGCCAACTTCCCTTTCCGACCTGAAAATAATTACCCTGCAGATGATATTGAGTGGCGTCTTTCCAACTGGAATCAACATAATCAAGAGAACTAACGCCGGTAGATAACCTTAACTGAGAGTCTTTATTTGGTGAATACGTCCAGCTCGCGTTAATGCCCAAGAGGTCGCGATAACCTTTGCCATCACGCCTATAGTTCTGCATCACCCCACCCAGACGGTACCTACCTTTCTGATCCGCCCATGTATGGCCTCCGTTAATAGTAACGGTGCCGTAGTCCTGTTCAGTCTCTGTATCGTAATAGCGGAAATTGCCACTTAAACTAAAATCCAACTTTCTATCTACCTGATACTGATGGTCGATACTGCCCTTAACACGCACTCGATTAAACTGATCACCCCGGCCAAGTGCATCGTCAGATAACGTAACTAAGTCAGTCTGAGACTCTGGCGCTGAGTTAATATTGTTATCAAACCCACGCCAGATCTCGACAAAGCCAGCAACCTTTGTAACTGGATAAGAGTTTTGCTCAATTAATTGTAGATACTTTGCTATGCGTATCTGTACGTTTTCGGGAGGGTTAAGTTGTAAAACCTGTTCGAACAGCTGTTTAGCTTTTTCAAACTGATTCAACAAATAGTAGCCACGAGCTAGCTCAAGTCTGACCAGTGGGTTGTCAGGGTCGGTGAATGCCACCCGCTCAAGCGCAAATACCCCTTCACTGGCATTGCCACTGTCAATTGCGGCTACACCATACTGAAAATCAAATTCGGGATCACCTTCATAACCATTCAAATAGGTCATTGCCAGGTCATAAGCTTCATTAAAACGACCAGCATCCAGCAGCTCTTTAATCATATCCGCACCGCTGGCCACAGCGTAACTGTTCGTACTGAAAAGAGCTGTTAGGAGCAGTACTCCTGGCAGTTTATGCAATGTAGATACTCCTAATGATTGAGTCTGTGAATGTCAGTTCGCTAACAGCCTACCCTAATCTAACCGCAGTTATTACTAACTATAATGAAGAACTCATACAAAAAAACAATGTTTGTACCGATTTTGGGGGGTGATTAAGTGAGATTTTCATAAGATCACCTCTAAACAACTCTTTGTGCCACAAGAAGCACGAACCTGTTCACGCCATAGCCAGCTGAGCTGACTCTTTATCTAAATAATGACAATGTCAAAATTTAGATAAAGAAACGTTACTCATCACATATTCAGCAAATTGATCTGCAGGCAACGGTTTACTGAAAAGAAAACCCTGAATCAGGTCACTTTGAGTCGCTTGTAACAGATTAAGCTGGGCAGCTGTTTCTACTCCCTCAATGACGACGGATAGCCTTAACGCTTTGGCCATCGCGATAATCGCTTGTACTAGCTGAATTTCATCTTTATTTTCCGGGATACCGGTAATAAAAGATCGATCAACTTTTAGCTCGTCCAGCGGGAATTTTTTTAGATAACTCAGTGAAGAATACCCCGTACCAAAATCATCTATAGATAACCCCACACCTAATTTTTTCAAACCTTCGAACAGCTCTACACTCGATTCAACATCACTCATCGCCAGACTTTCAGTCATCTCCAGCATCAAAAGAGACGGCGGTAACCCCGAACTCTCTAGCGCTTGCTGAACCCTTTTCTGATAGGTAACCTCTTTAAACTGCTGGCCAGACACATTCACCGATACTTTAATATCAGTCATAGCTGAACTATGCCAAACTTCAGCCTGCCGGCAAGCTTCATTCAAAACCCAATCGCCAATCGACAAAATCAATCCGTTCTCTTCAGCAAGCGGAATAAACTGAACAGGTGAGATAAACCCTTTAGTCGGGTGCTTCCACCGTATTAATGCTTCAGCCGCAGTTACCTGCTTTGTAATCAGATCGACCTTGGGTTGGTAGAACAACATCAACTCATCGTTTTCCAACGCGGTGTGCAGGTCAGTTTCTAATTCGAGTTTTTCCTGCAAATCTAAACTTGAAGTTCCGGAGTAAAAACTAAAGCCGTTGGTCGAGCCTCCAAGCTTAGCCTGACGCATTGCGGTACCTGATGCTTTGATAAGATCATCACTTAACAGTCCATCATTAGGTGCTACCGCAATACCAATTGAAGCGGAAATATAGAGATCGTGGTTATCAATTCGATACACTTTACCTAATTCACTGCGTAGCTGAGTCGCTAGTGAAGCGGCATGTTCATCTTGATAAAATGAAGGGACAAGAACACCAAACTCATCTCCAGATAAACGCGCTATGGTTAACTCTGTTTCTCTGTGGTTGGTCGCCAGCAGTTTATTACGCTGATCGATTACTGATCTAATACGCAACGCAACCTGCTTTAATAGCATGTCGCCATTATGTATTCCTAAAGATTCATTAATTTCACCAAAACGATCCAATCCGATATTCAATAGCGCCGTTTTATACCCATTCATCTGATCATATTTCAATGCCCAGACAGCTTTCTCATGTATGGATTTACGATTTGGCAAGCCCGTTAACGCATCGGAAGATGCTAACTGATCAACATAGGCTTTAACGGTCAGTGTATTTCGTAATCGAAGCTTCAGCTCACTGGCATCTACGGGTTTCGACAGAAAGTCAGTTGCCCCTAGTTCAAGCGCTTTTAATTTAGACCTGGAGTCTGTTGAAGAGGTAAGAACAATCACCGGTAAATAAGCAAACTCATCGTAGTCACGAATACGGCGCAGTACATCAAAGCCACTCACCTCAGGCATAACCAGGTCGAGAAACAAAATGTCGGGTCTACGGTGGGTTAGTACATCAAATGCCTCTCGAGAATCTTCAACACTGATAAAATTACTATATCCAGCATCTTCAAGATGAGCCTGTACGATCTCCATCATGATAGGTTCATCATCAACCATCATAATCAGTGCATCCTGAAACTCACTTCGAGCTCCGGCTTTTCGCATTTGATTCATACTGTTTGACCCGTCCCTATTTTATATCTCGATCTAACAAGAAAGATCATAAATTTATTCGTCGGTATATTTCATCAATCGTAGAAATCAATGATTCGCAATCAGAAACATTCTTAGCCTGTGCGGCTTTTTCAAGCGCTAATGCGATCTCTGTAAATATCGGGAAGCCTACAGA
>JAGPUU010000241.1 GCA_018067325.1 Amphritea sp. | reverse complement strand
CTTTATGAAAGATAATAACTGCCAGATTATTCAGGGCTATTATTACAGTAAGCCGCTGCCTGCGGATCAGTTTATGAAGTATCTCTCCTCAACTGGGCAGCTATAGGCTTACTAAAAAAGAGGCCGTTAGGCCTCTTTTGTATTGAGCTTGTTGGAGCCCTTCTTAGTTTTGTCCGAAAACACTCGCCCGGGAGTTGATGTAATCAAACTCTTCTTCTTTCTCTTCGGCAGCGAAGCGCAATTCATCTAGCTGCTGGAATTTTTCTAACTCTACATCGGCCATGTTATGCAGACAGTTGCCGCCGAAATACCACAACAGGTCGCGCGCAATAAGGTGAGCCAGTTGTGGGTACATGCGAAAAGCTCGCTCGAGAAAGACTTCGCCATCCGCGTATACATGCTCAGCGCCATTTTCGAACTCATGAATTAGCTGCTGAAAATCGAGAATAAACTGCTCCTCTTCAGCGGTGATCTCTTCCAGTGTGAAAGGCTCCTGCTTAATGAAGTTGTTGTAGGCGATCTTCAGGAAGTTAAGGTGGTGTAATTGGTAAGCTGTCATATTGTCCCGAGACTGAAGTAATATTCTGGAAAGCGCTAGTTTAACGTAGAATTTGGCACTAGTAACTGTTGAAATCATAACCTCTTGCCCCAATGTTAAGAGTTCGATTAAAACCTCTCCTCTTATTTGAAATCATAGGAAAATGCATGACGACTGCGCTCTCCATTACAGACCTGCGTAAGGTCTATGACAATGGCTTCGAAGCTTTGAAGGGAATCTCCTTTGATGTTCAGGAAGGCGATTTTTTTGCGCTGCTTGGACCTAATGGAGCCGGTAAATCTACGACTTTAGGTATTGTTTCTTCACTGGTTAATAAAACCTCAGGTCAGGTCAGGGTGTTTGGCCATGATTTGGATAAGGACGCTAGTAAAGCAAAGTGTAAGCTGGGAGTCGTTCCCCAGGAATTTAACTTCAATATGTTTGAAAAAGTTGCGGATATTCTTATTACTCAGGCGGGCTACTATGGTATCCCTGCTGGAGAGGCAAAGCAGCGCTGCGAATTTTATCTACGTAAACTGGGGTTGTGGGAGAAGCGAAACGAACCGTCTCGCAATCTGTCTGGCGGCATGAAACGTCGGTTGATGATTGCCCGTGCGTTGATGCACGAACCCAGCCTACTGATTCTTGACGAACCAACCGCCGGTGTGGACATTGAGCTGCGACGCTCTATGTGGGCGTTCCTGAAAGAGATCAATGCCGAAGGCACCACGATTATCCTTACCACGCATTATCTGGAAGAGGCGGAAAGCCTGTGTCGTAATATAGGTATTATCGATCAGGGCGTTATCGTCAAGAACACCAGCATGCGTAATCTGCTTCAGCAGCTGAATACGGAATCCTTCATCATGGATATCAGTCCGGTACAGAACAAGTGTCCGGTCATTGAAGACTATCAGGTGACAATGGAGGGTGACCATACCTTGCTGGTCGAGGTAGAAAAATCCCAGAGTCTGAACCCAGTATTTGCTCAGTTATCAGAGCAGGGTGTTGAAGTGACTAGTATGCGAAACAAGAGTAACCGTCTGGAAGAGCTGTTTGTCTCTCTGGTAGATAAAACACTCGATGAGAGTGCAGAGGGAGGACAGTCAAATGACTAACAGACAACTGTTTATCGCTTTCTGGACCATTCTGGTGAAAGAGATTCGCCGTTTTACCCGTATATGGGCGCAGACTCTGTTGCCGCCGGCGATCACCATGACACTTTATTTCATCATTTTCGGCAACCTGATCGGTTCGCGGATCGGTCAGATGGGCGGCTTCAACTATATGGAGTTTATTGTTCCCGGCCTGATTATGATGTCGGTAATCACTAACTCTTATGGCAATGTTGTTTCCTCATTTTATAGCACTAAATTTCAGCGACACATCGAAGAACTACTGGTTTCACCCACACCTAACTGGATTATTCTGGCCGGCTACGTGCTCGGTGGTTCGGTACGGGGTTTACTGGTCGGTCTGATGGTGACGTTGCTGTCGATGTTCTTTACAGAACTACAGATTCACAATATCTGGGTGATCGCTTCGATTGTATTTCTGACCGCCATCCTGTTTTCACTGGGAGGCTTTATCAATGCGGTTTACGCCAATAGCTTTGATCATATATCGATTATTCCAACCTTTGTGCTAACACCACTGACTTATCTGGGCGGCGTTTTTTACTCTATTTCCTTGTTGCCTGAGTTTTGGCAGAATGTCTCTCTGATCAACCCGATCCTCTATATGGTTAACACCTTCCGTTACGGTATTCTGGGTGTCAGCGATATCGATATTGGCGTTGCTTATGGCATTATTATCGGGGTTATAATCATACTGTTTAGTTACTCAATGCACCTGTTAAACACGGGTAAGGGTATTCGTAGCTAAGAGCGGAGGTCGCATGAAAGATAATCAAACAGGATTGGAACATGCCCCTCTGGGTGCTGATACTGAGTATGTGAATCAGTATGATGCAGCGTTGCTGTATCCCATTGCCCGGGATCTGAACTGGAAAGCCCAAGGGGTCACCCGCAGTGAACTGCCGTTTCAGGGTGATGATATCTGGAACGCCTATGAAGTGTCCTGGCTGAATGGTAAAGGTAAACCGGTAGTAAGGCTGGCAGAGTTTCGGTTTTCCGCAAAGAGTCGCAATATCGTCGAGTCGAAATCATTCAAGCTATATCTTAACTCCTTTAACCTGACCCGCTTCGATTCAGAGTCTGAAGTACAGGCGCGTATGGTTGAAGACCTCAGTGCCGCCTCAGAAGGTGCTGTTGAAGTGATCTTCAGTCAGTTGGATCTTGATACGCCGATTGTTAAATTTAACGGTGAGTGCCTTGATGAGCTGGATATTGAGATCATGGACTATAGTCCCACACCTCAGCGATTGAGTGCCGCAGGAGAGTCAGTAGAAGAGTCGCTGTACAGCCATCTGCTGAAGTCTAACTGCCCGGTTACCGGTCAGCCAGATTGGGCCAGTATCTCCATTGAGTATCGTGGGGCGTCGATAGATCGTGAAGGCTTGCTACAGTATCTGATCTCTTACCGTGAGCATGGTGATTTCCACGAGCAGTGTGTGGAGTCTATCTTTATGGATATCTGGAACCGTTGCCACCCGGAAGAGCTAACAGTATATGCCCGGTACCTGCGCCGGGGTGGATTGGATATCAATCCGTATCGTAGTAGCAAGGCTGGTCGGCCTGTTAACCTGCGTCTTAGCCGTCAATAAAGGAATTAGAATGGACGCTCTGGAAAATTTACACCAGCGGGTATCAATTCCGCTACTTGAAGGTCCGGCACCATCACCGGAACAGCTTGATAATATCTTTCGGGCCGCTCTGCGAGCGCCTGATCACGGTGGTTTGAAACCGTTACGATTTCTCAATGTTGAGGCTGAAGCCCGAAACAAGTTGGGTGAGCTGTTTCTGGATGCTGCCAGTGAAGATGAATCGCTGAGCGAAGAGCAACAAAATAAATTCAGAAATATGCCGTTAAGAGCCCCGCATATTATCGTTGCTATAGCGGTTATTCAGGATCACCCCAAGGTCCCTCGTACTGAGCAGCTCATTACTGCCGGTTGTGCCGTTCAGAATATGCTGTTGGCGGCTCATGCGCAGAACTTAGGTGCGATGTGGCGTACTGGTGTTCTGGCATACCATCCCACCGTCATGGATGGTTTAGGCTTGCAGGCCCATGAAGAGATTGTTGGCTATCTGTATCTGGGTACGCCAGCGCGAAGTCGTAAAGTGCCTCAGGTTGATGTTGAGAAGTTTGTTAGCGACTGGGGCTGAATAAGGAGATAAGCGCATGAGTAACTCTCAGAAAACCGCCGAAGAGTTTATAGACTGGCTCAAAGGTCAGATTCCTTTGATCAATCATATGGGTTTCGAAGAACCGACCTATGACGGCCGCTCGCTAACGCTGTCTGCCGCGTTAGCGCCCAACGTCAATGACAAAGGCACCGGCTTTGGCGGTTCACTGGCGACTTTAGCAACACTCTGTGGCTGGGCGATGGTGACGCTTTATCTAAAAGAGCAGGGGCGAGACTGCGATGTGATGATCCGTGACAGCCAGCTCAAATACCTG
>JAGPUU010000239.1 GCA_018067325.1 Amphritea sp. | reverse complement strand
CTTTATGAACGGGGTGTAAAGTTTGCCCAGCTAGATTGGGTGTTCTCGATCTGTGCGATCTTTATCTCTCTGGAGATGGCGCGTAGAACCACCGGCTGGTTTATCCCCTGCATGATTCTGGTGGCCCTGACCTACGTTTTTTGGTGGGGGCAGTATGTTGATGGTATCTTTGGTTTCCCCGGCTTAAGTCTCGAAACCTTGCTGTTTCGTAGCTACTTCTCTTCTGAAGGGATGTTTGGGCAGATCGCCCGAATCTCCTGGACTTATGTGTTTATGTTTATCTTGTTCGGTGCTTTTCTGGTGAAGTCTGGCGCGGGCGATTTTATTATTGAACTGTCACGTTGTGCGGCGGGCCGTATGGTCGGTGGGCCTGGATTTGTAGCAGTACTGGGGTCCGGATTGATGGGCTCTGTATCGGGGTCTTCTGTGGCTAATACCGTATCAACCGGTGTGATTACCATTCCATTGATGCAGAAAGCAGGCTTTCCTGCTCGCTTTGCTGCGGGAGTAGAAGCGGCTGCCTCTACCGGTGGACAGCTTATGCCACCGGTGATGGGTGCCGGAGCCTTTATCATGGCGTCTTATACTCAGATTCCTTATGTTGATGTGATCGCGGTTGCGGCACTACCGGCGTTGCTTTACTTCCTATCGGTTGGTTTTTTCGTCCGGGTGGAAGCGATGCGTAGTCAGGCGCATGCGGTCGAGCTGGAAACACGTCCTATAGGTGAAGTATTTCGCGACGGCTGGCACTACCTATTACCTCTTGTGGTCTTGGTGAGCTTGCTGATCTATGGCTTTACGCCCACCTATGCTGCGGGCATCGCAATTATTTCGGTGGTTGTGTCTTCCTGGTTATCTAAGCATCCAATGGGTATTAAGGATGTCTTTGATGCATTGGCGCAGGGCTCAAAAAATATGGCCACCACCGCGATGCTATTAGTCGCCGTTGGCCTGGTGGTCAACGTAGTGGCAATGACCGGCATCGGCAATACTTTCTCACTGATGGTTGCTGAATGGGCGGGAGGCAGTCTGCTGATCACCATTATTCTGGTAGCCCTGGCATCCTTGATTTTAGGTATGGGGTTGCCGGTTACCGCTTCTTATATTGTGTTGGCAACACTGTCAGCGCCGGCGCTGTATAACCTGATTGCTGAGATGCAGCTGATCGATATGATGGTGAATGGTACTTTGCCTGAAATTGCTCGCACTATCTTCCTGCTGGTGGATGTTGATAAGGCTGCTTTGCTGGCTGATCCGATGAGTAAGCTTGATGCTCAGCAATTACTAGCATTGGTTCCCGGGGATTTTAAAGGTCAGCTGCTGGAGCAGGCGATTGATCCGGCCCGGTTAGCCATGATTCTGTTGTCAGCGCATATGATTATTTTCTGGCTATCACAGGATTCGAATGTCACTCCGCCAGTGTGCTTGACCGCATTTGCCGCCGCGGCAATCGCCAAAACACCACCGATGGCAACAGGTTTTACCGCTTGGAAAATAGCTAAAGGACTGTATATCGTGCCGTTGCTGTTTGCCTACACCAATTTTATTGGTGGAACGACGATGGAGGTGCTCAGTGTATTCTTCTTCTCCGTTTTCGGTATCTACGCGTTGGTCGGCTTTATGGAGGGCTATTTGGAAAGCCCGCTTAATCTTGTATTGCGGGTTATCTCGGGAATAATCGGGGTGGCAATGTTATGGCCACATGGTGAGTGGTGGATCAGTACTCTCGCTTTACTGGCTTTCTTAGCGCTATTTATCTATAGCCGTTTTCGCCTGAAGGAACCTGAAGGTTCGGCAGTTACGACGGGGTAAACACTGTTAGACTACTAAAAACCGGCCTTAATGGCCGGTTTTTTGCTTTTTAGGATAATTATTATCTAATATCTCTTATTGAATCGCTGACAATTTGTTAAATTGTCTTTATATACTCACCATTTAGATTTGGATGTGATGCTTTGCCAGCCTGTATTGAAATGATAGTCAGTAAATACAGGCTGATCTGATATGTGGCTCCCGACAGAGGATTGTTTTGGTCGCCAGTTTTCTGCTGAGTTCCGGGGGGAATGAGGCAGTACAAAATGAAAAGAAGAGTTTAGAAATAACCTCTTCAGGCTTACGGCAGGGATTATGTACAAACAAGAAAAAAATATGTTTCGTATTCCAATATTTATCGGTCTGAGTTCAGCGCTGATATTCTCTTCTATAGCGATCGCCAGTGATGAAAATAGCGGTGATTGTTATCAGCTTTTTTCTGCTGAAAATTACTCGTTAGCCAAACAACAATGTCAGGAACTGGCTGAACTAGGCGATGCGAAAGCGGCTTTTCTTTTGGCAAATATTTACTACCAGGGGCTAGATACAAATCAGGATGATCAGCGTGGTCTGTTCTGGGATCAGATAGCAGCTGAGAAAGGGCATCCGGAATCAGCTTATCGTCTGGGACTGGCTTACCAGCTAGGCCAGGGTGTTAGCCAAAGTAACAGTAAGGCGCGCAACTGGTATCAGCAAGCGGCGTTAGCCCAACATGCAAAGGCGCAAAAGCTGTTGGCAAATATGTTTGAATCGGGGGCTGCGGGAGAGAAAAATCCTTCACGTGCGTATCAATGGTATATGAGAGCTGCCCAACAGGGGTTAGCTGATGCGCAGCTTAAAGTTGGCTCAATGTTACTAGATGGTAGAGGTGTTGAGGCAAACCGGGCCTCTGCGCAACATTGGATAAGAAAAGCAGCCACCGCT
>JAGPUU010000221.1 GCA_018067325.1 Amphritea sp. | reverse complement strand
AACACCTTCACCACTCACATCACGCGTGATTGACGGGTTATCAGACTTGCGAGAGATCTTATCGATCTCATCAATGTAAACAATACCCAACTGGGCCTTCTCTACATCGTAATCACATTTCTGCAGCAGCTTTTGAATGATATTTTCAACATCTTCACCCACGTAGCCCGCTTCAGTCAGCGTGGTTGCGTCAGCAATAGTAAAAGGTACATTCAGCATTCGCGCCAGGGTTTGAGCCAGCAGCGTTTTACCACTACCAGTTGGGCCGATCAGCAGAATATTACTTTTGCCCAACTCAACACCGGTCTCGCCAGAAGTTTGCTGGAAGCGCAGACGCTTGTAGTGATTGTATACGGCAACGGAGAGTACTTTCTTAGCCCGTTCCTGACCGATAACATACTCATCAAGATTTGACTTAATCTCAGCCGGAGTCGGCAGACTATCGCCCTCTTCCTGAGTCTCTTCAGCGTCTTGAATCTCCTCTTTGATGATGTCGTTGCATAGATCAACACATTCATCACAGATAAAGACTGACGGGCCTGCTATCAGTTTCTTAACTTCGTCCTGGCTTTTACCACAGAAAGAGCAATACAGCAGTTTGCTGTCATCGCCTCCCTCTTTGCCGTTGATATCGTCGGACATTAAACTACCTCAGTTTATTCAGGCCTTGCAGGCCTCGGACCAATATTTCTTTAACCGCATTTCACAATAGTATAGCGGATAATGTGCACCGCTTTGAGTCTAAATTCAAGTGCGGCGCAACGTGCAGACCGTTTTAACGGCTTGCCATTACCTGATCGATCAGACCATATTCAACCGCTTGTGCCGAAGACATAAAGTTGTCCCGGTCGGTATCTTTACTAATAGCTTCCATGTTCTGGCCAGTATGGTGCGACATAATAGTATTGAGTTTCTCACGAATCGTTAGGATTTCCTGAGTATGAATCTCAATATCAGTTGCCTGTCCCTGATAACCGCCTAATGGCTGATGAATCATCATCCGGGAATTTGGCAGACAATAACGCTTGCCTTGAGCACCACCGGTCAACAACAACGCACCCATGCTGGCAGCCTGGCCAATGCACATGGTACTAACATCCGGCTTTATGAACTGCATAGTGTCATAAATTGACAGGCCTGCAGTTACAGATCCACCCGGAGAGTTGATGTAGAGGTGAATATCCTTGTCAGGATTTTCTGATTCCAAAAACAACAGCTGGGCAACAACCAGATTTGCCATGTGGTCTTCAACCTGACCCACCATGAAAATAACGCGCTCTTTCAGTAATCGGGAATAGATGTCGTATGAACGCTCACCACGGGCTGTTTGTTCAACAACCATGGGTACCAGACCACTATTCGTAATTACTGTAGGGCCATTATAAAAATCCGACATTGAGTGCTCTCCTAAGTCCTTATAAACCCATTAACATAGGTTAAGAAAAAAAAACGGCAGCCGACCTAAGCCGACAGCCGTTCTTTTATAACGCAATTAAGCTGAAGGGCAATTAGGCCTCTTCGTCAGCAGCAGGTGCAGCTGGCTTGATTGCATCTTCGTAGCTTACTTCAGTTTCGTTCACTTTAGCAGAAGCCAGCAACAGGTCTAGTACTTGATCTTCCATAACCAGGTTCTGGATCTGGCCCAGCATTTCCTGGTTACCGTAGTACCAGTCAATAACCTGCTGAGGTTCCTGATAAGTAGCCGCTTGTTCTTCAACAGTAGTACGTACACGATCTTCGTCTACTTTCAGCTCGTTTGCTTTAATAACTTCATTAACCAGCAAACCAATCTGTACACGCTTCTGCGCCTGAGCTTCAAACATCTCTTTTGGCAGCATGCTTGGATCGATGTTCGCATCCGGACCACCGAACTGCTGGATAGCCTGCTTACGCATCGCGTCAATTTCACCATCAATCAGTGCAGAAGGCACGTCGATTGCGTTCAGTTCAAGCAGCTTAGCGAAAGTAGCTTCTTTCAGTTTAGCTTTCAGTGCCTGAGTAAGCTCACGTTCCATATTTTTGCGAACTTCAACTTTGAAGCTCTCAACGCTTTTCTCTTCAATACCGAACTTAGCGAAGAACTCTTCGTTCAGCTCAGGCAGAACCTGTGCAGAAACCTTGTTCACTTTAACGTTGAACTTAGCAGCTTTACCTTTCAGGTCTTCAGCGTGGTATTCCTCAGGGAAAGTAACGTTAACTTCTTTCTCGTCACCAGCTTTAGCGCCTTCAAGGGCAGTTTCAAAGCCTGGAATCATAGTATTGGAACCCAGTACCAGATCCATACCTGTTGCAGTGCCGCCGTCGAATGCTTCACCGTCGATGAAACCTTCGAAATCAACGCTCAACTGATCGCCTTCTGCAGCCGCTTTATCAGCTTCTTCAAAAGCAGCTTGCTGCTTCTGCAGGGTATCAACCATCTGATCCAGGTCAGCGTCTTTTACTTCAGCGGCAGATTTTTCAATCTCAACGCTAGAGAAATCAGCAAGAGCGATTTCTGGGTAAACTTCAAAAGTAGCAGTGTAAGAGAACTCTTCACCCTCTTTATCGTTTTTGAATTCAACATTAGGACCACCGGCAGGCATCAGCTTCTCCTGCTGTACAGCTTCATAGAAGCTCTGCTGCACAACTTCACCGATAACTTCCTGGCGGATACCTGGTCCGTAGCGCTTCTTAACTACTTTAACTGGCACTTTACCAGGACGGAAACCATCAAGGCGAACGGTACGAGCTGTATCTTGAACACGCTTGGCTACATCGCTGTCAACACGCTCAGCAGGTACAACAACTGTCATCTGACGTTCAAGACCAGTAGTGGCTTCTACGGATACTTGCATGGAATTCCTCACAAAATTATTTGTATCGTTACAAATCTGAAAATTGACCCGCTATTTATGCCTTCTGCTTTACAGAAGACCGGCACAGCAGGTACCAGAATTTCTAAAGGCCGAAATTGTCCGGGAACCGGTGCTATTAGTCAAGTGAAAAGCGTTGAATATCAATGGACACAGAGCAAATTCGAAACAAATCAAAAGGGTAGTATATTTTGCAAAAGAAATAGAGAGGGAAATTACTAGAAAACAATGAGGTATTGGGGTGGACGATGGGGTTTGAACCCACGACCGCCGGAATCACAATCCGGAGCTCTACCAACTGAGCTACGCCCACCAAAGAGGCACTTCCGAGGAAGATAAATGGTGCGAGTGGGGAGACTCGAACTCCCACACCGTAAGATACTGGTACCTAAAACCAGCGCGTCTACCAATTCCGCCACACTCGCATAAAACAATTTTGTCATAAAACAGGAAATTGGTAAAGATTCCCTATGACGATGTATTGGGGTGGACGATGGGGTTTGAACCCACGACCGCCGGAATCACAATCCGGAGCTCTACCAACTGAGCTACGCCCACCATATCAATACATATTTTCGTCAGACGTTACTGGTGCGCCCGGCAGGGGTCGAACCTGCAACCGCTCGCTTAGAAGGCGAGTGCTCTATCCATTGAGCTACGGGCGCCTGACACTGCCCGACCTTGTTAAGAATTAAGTAACGACACCTAGGTGCGTTGCCTGCCTCTCTTCAAGGTGGAGCGCATAATATATATCGCTTTATAGTCCGTCAACACCCTTTTTATATTTTTTTAAGGAAATAAGAAACTTAGACAAATTAAGAAGCGCTTAGATCCCCTCTCTAGACTGTTTAGAACCGGTGCTAAAAGACAGCTTAAAAAAGTATATACCCTCACCTTACTAAAGCACCATTTCGCTATGCCAGGTTAAAAATTCAACCACCTCAAATAAACAGATCCCGCCGGGGAATACCCCTTGGAGGAAAACCGCAACCATGAGACAATCCGCGCCATCAAAAATATGACTGAGGATAACATTCGAAAGATGAGCGCTCAGATAATCGATGGCAAGCAGATTGCCCGAAATGTCCGTGAACAGGTTGCAGTTGGTGTAAAGACCCGTATTGAATTGGGTAAACGCGCCCCCTGCCTGGCTGTTGTACTGGTAGGCTTTGATCCAGCCTCTCAGGTTTATGTCAGAAACAAGAAAAATGCCTGTAAAGAAGTAGGTATTGAATCCATCTCTTACGATCTGCCAGCAGAAACCAGTCAACAACCATTGTTGGAATTGGTAGATAAGCTCAATGCAGACCCAAAGGTTGACGGCATTCTGGTTCAACTCCCACTTCCTGAGCATCTCGAAGCGAATGAGATCCTTGAACGCATCCGCCCTGATAAAGATGTTGATGGTTTCCATCCCTTTAACCTCGGACGCCTGGCCCAACGTATGCCGGCACTGCGCCCTTGCACGCCAAAGGGCGTGATGACACTACTAGAATCAACCGGCGAGACAGTTCGCGGTAAAGATGCAGTAATTGTCGGCGCGTCTAATATTGTTGGCCGCCCAATGACGCTGGAACTACTACTGGCAGGCTGCACTACAACCACCACCCACCGTTTCACCAAAGATCTTGCCGGTCATGTACAACGCGCTGATATCGTTGTCGTCGGCGTTGGTATTCCGGGTCTGGTAAAGGGTGAATGGATTAAGCCCGGCGCCATGGTCATCGATGTGGGTATCAACCGCCTTGAAGATGGCCGCTTAGTGGGCGATGTAGAGTATGACATCGCAGCCGAGAGAGCTGGCTGGATAACACCGGTACCCGGTGGCGTAGGACCAATGACAGTGGCTACTCTGATGGAAAATACGCTGGAAGCCGCTAATAACAACGATTAATTCGTTATTGCC
>JAGPUU010000205.1 GCA_018067325.1 Amphritea sp. | reverse complement strand
TTTCAGCTCAATGCTGACTATTTCAATAAAGTTAAAGGACTCTATTCCAAGCAGGATATAAATGACCTGATTCCAGAAAAGTGGCGCTTATCTCAGTGGATAGATAAGCCGGCAACAGAGGCTACAGACAGCCCGAACATTACAGCTGAGTCTTATCCTCTTTTTGTTAAACCTGAATGGGGACAAAACTCGCAAGGCATACTACGAGCTGATAATGCGGAAGAGTTAGCCAATATACGCGCTCAGCGTGATACCAAACAGCCGATGCAGTATCTGATTCAGGAAGCGGCTAAAGGTAAAATTGAGTTTGAAGTTTTTGCCATTCCCTGTGACCAGTCAGCTGATCGTCACAGCATGCTATCGGTGACTCAAGTAATCAATCACAGCGCTGATGATTACCCGATAAATGGTATCTACAACCAGCAAACTGAGTATATGGATATCACCCCGACGCTGAACCAGGAACAACTTGATCAGCTCTGGGGTTATATCAAAGCGATAGGCCGCTTCAGAATATCCCGGGTAGGCGTACGCGCTGATTCAGTAGAACAACTGATCGCCGGTGATTTTAAAGTGATTGAGATCAACCTGTTCCTGCCAATGCCATTGGTATTATTGACCTCAAACACCAGCACCCGTAACAAGTACAAAACCGCTCTGAAATGCACCTGGTTATTGGCTAAAAACACTAAAACGTTGCCAAGTATTAAAAAAGAACCGGTTATATTTTTTAAAAAGCTCGCTTTTATCCGGCGCACCAACCGTACTGATTAAGGACACATTTGATGCAAGCAATTAAAAAAGCGGTCTACAGCTGGATCAGCCAGAAGTATATGAACGGCTGTAGCAGCTATAACAACCTTGAAGTCAGGAAGAGTTGTCGCTCTAAAGAGCAGGCGCGGGCCGTGTTTGATCAGGGTAATGTTCCCCACGCCAAAGGGCTGATTTTTTTTAACCCATTCAAAGCCCACAGTTTTGCTAAGCAATACGGTTTTCCATTAGTAATTAAGCCTAACGTGAGCGGCTATTCCCGTGGCAGTTACTTCCCGATCAATAATTACCGCGAACTGTGGAAAGCGATCTTCCTGGCTAAGATCTGGTGGCCGACAACGGTAGTAGAACAATATCTGAAGGGCTGCAACTATCGGGTTGTCGCCATTAAAGGCGAATTGATGTCTGTCATCGAACGTTACCCACCAACGGTAACCGGCGATGGCACACAAAGCATCAGCGCGCTGATTGATGAAGAGAATGCGGTACGCACAGCGATGAAGCTGTATCCGACTATCTACCCGATTCAGAAGAACGAACAGACGATTAACTTTCTGAAAAAGCAGAACCTTAGCATGGATTCTGTCCCCGCTGCAGGCGATGTAATCACCCTGTTCTACCGTATATCACTGGCGCCTGGCGGCACCGTCAGAACAGTGGATAAAAGTACTATTCCTGAAGACAACAAACAGCTATTTCTCGATGTGCTGGAGATGTTCGACGCTAACATTCTGGGTATCGACGTCATTTTTGAAAAAGGGATCGAGCATTCATATAAAGATCAGAAGTGTATCTTTCTCGAAGTTAACTCCCGTCCTTATCTAAAGATGCATGACTACCCACGCTTTGGTGAAAAAGAGGACTTAGCACCCTATTTTCAAAAGCTTGACCAACTCGACATCAGTAACGCAGATACCTACTGATGAACAGTATCGCGCGTAATTTCTTCCAGTTTGCCGGGGCACACTCCCTGCTAATCGGCCTGTTGCCGTTCTTTATACCGGTGTTGCTGTTACAGCGGGGTAACTCGATAGAGGCTATCGCACTGTTTATCGCATTAACCGGCCTGAGTTTTATTTTTTCACTCAAACTCTGGGAAAAGGTCTATCAAAAAGCGAACTGGCGACTAATTACCGCAACCTCTTTCATGACCGAGATCAGCCTGGTTGCAGCACTGCTGTATACGGACGGTATTCTGTTACTGGTTGTAGCCGCGCTGCTGAATGGCGCATACAACTGTTTCTACTGGACCACCCAGCGGGTGTTATTCAGCACCATGACCTCCGACCCTGTTCAGCCATCCGACACTGAAACCCACGGGCAGCCATCAGCAAACCATCAAACCGGCCGCCACTTTGGTAACTTCCAGATCGTCGTCGTAATATTGTTGAAGCTGGGCATTCTTATTAGCGCATTCTTGCTCGGAGCCGGGTACGAATTTCAATTACTGATACTCAGCACCGCTATTTCTGTCAGCGCTATGCTGTGGTTTTTACGCGCCAGTAATAATGCAACGTTCGCGACAATCAACGGGACATTAAACAGATCACTCAGCAGAAAACATGACTTAACGGCATCTGATACAGCAGACCGTAATGATCAGAACCCAGACAACTGCCAGTCTATTTTTAAGTTCAAAGATAAACATAACTCAGCGGTCGTTTTTTATCTCGATGGCGTGTTTCTGTTTCTGGAGAGTTATTTCTGGATCATCTCCCTGTATTACATCACCCAGGAAAATATTAAGCAGTTAGGCCTTATCGTCGTGCTACTGACGGTGCTCTTGTCGGTTATATTCTTCCTACTGAAGAACCGAATTGATGCGATAGACCCTAACAAAGTCTATGTCGTTGCCGTAGTCTTCTATGCTGTTTCCTGGTTACTGCGCAGCATGCTGGATACCAGCCTGCCTGACTACTGGGTCTACCCAGCGATTTTGGTCATCGCCTTCCTGACCACTTTCTTCCGGTTAAGCTTTAACAAACGTTTCTTCGACAACGCCCGACAGCTTCGCCCACTCAATTACCTACTGGCGAAAAGCTATCTGTCACAAACCGGCATCGTGATTTTTTTCAGTCTGATCGCCCTGCTAGCATCTTACTTTGAAGATGTTCAATCAGCGCTGGCATCAACCTACCTGATACTCACACCTATCGCATTGATATACCTGGTCTACAGCGTGCCTAAAGAAGCCGCAAGTAGATCAGTCACTGAAGAAAACACCATTAGTTCAGTAACAGCACCAACCCAGAATTTACAGTTTAGTAAGACGGAAAATTAGCATGGACAAAATGATCAGCAGTACTGTGAATATCCTGGATCAACTGCAGGATTTTATCAGCGGCCTTGATGCTGCAACCTATCAGGCAAGCCACAAGCCGCTGTTTGACAGCAGCATTGGTCAACACCTGCGTCATATCCTCGATATGTTTCAGGCCCTGATTCAGAACAGCGATGCGCCGGTAATTAACTACGACGTTCGCCAGCGTGGTATCCCACTGGAAACCATACAGCAGGAAGGCATTGATGCATTACAAAGTGTGCGGCAGTGGCTGACCAGCTTAAATGCTGCTGACCTTCAGCGTAGCGTTTCAATACTCACTGAAGTGGATATTGATGAAGAGTTCAGCGTTCAGTTCACATCGTCTTTTGGCCGAGAACTGGCATTTGCATCAACCCATGCGATTCATCATCTGGCGCTCATGGCCACTATCGCAAAAGTGTTAGGTTGCCAGGTTAATGCTCAGTACGGTACAGCTCCCGCTACCGCCACTTATCTGCGTTCGTTAGCTGCAGAAGCGGAAACTTCTGCACAACCTGAACAGTCCGCACTGCCGGCATAAGCTCTAAGGAATTGCCGCATGTGCACAGTAAGTTGGTTAGTTGATGTTGATGGTTATCAGTTATTCTTCAATCGTGATGAACAACGCAGTCGCAGCCGAGCGCTGGCACCCCAAGCATTTCAGAAACAAGACAGCAAAGTATTAATGCCGGTCGACCCCGATGGCGGTGGCAGCTGGATCTCGGTGAATGATCATGGCCTGAGTTTGTGTCTGCTGAACTTCTATCAGGGAAAGATGCCAGAAGGCCTATTAAAAAGCCGTGGGCAGTTACTCAAGTCTCTATCGGGCTTATCAGCACAATCTAAAATCGCTACTGAACTGAGTGAAATCAATCTGCATCAGTACGCCCCATTCACCCTGCTAACATTTGCATTAGATCAGCAGCCCCAGGGCTTTCAATGGGATGGTAAGACACTGGAAACACTCAGCATTAAAAGCCCGATGACGTCCTCGTCGGTTGCCTTTGATTCTGTATATACAGCCCGTCAGAACAACTTCGCCTTCTTAGGCCAAGCACCCGATGCCGATCAGTTGCTGGCTTTCCATCAAAGCCATCAGCCTATTAATCAGACAGGCAAACATAGTCTGTCGGATAAATATCAGCGCGAAGAAAATGGCCTGACAATTCAGGGAGAGCTGTCGGTTTGCATGCACCGGGATGATGCGAAGACAGTCAGTTTCAGTCACATCCAGGTGACCGATGAAAAAGCTACCTTTAGCTATCTGGATGGCTCACCCTGTGCACACCACATAACAGGTATTGAGGCACTAAGAGAGACCGCAAACCAAAGCTGCCTGTACCGAGCACAAACCAGTTTCAACCCGATCACATCTTATCAGCAAGAGGCCGTCAGCCTAGAGCTCTGACCTCCTCTGTAGCTATATACGCGTTGCTATACCTCAGTGATCCTGGCAGCAATGTTTTTCTAAGGTCAGTGATACCGAGTCGGCAAAGCGCAATGCGTGAGGCTTATCAATCGTCACACTCGCAAAGCTGACCCAGGGATGCGCAGTGGCAATATCCAATACATCGCCTACCAATTTTTCCAGCAGTAAGAAATGCCCCTCCTCCACATGCTGGATAATCTCTTTACACACCACTTTATAGTTCAGCGCCTTCTCCACATCATCGGTAATAGCCGCTTTCTCCGCCGGGTAGTGAATCTCGATGTTGATCACCACATCTTGCAGCTTCTCCCGCTCTTCCGGGTTAAACCCAATATACGTACGCAGACGAAGATTAGTGATACGGATTATGGCATTACTGACACTCGGCATTGGCAGTCCTTTTATGTTTTTGTGGCTCAGTTATTTTTGTAGTTTATCAGAAGAAGCCGTCAGAACATCGCTTACAATAAAAGCATATCGGACGGTCATCAAACTCGTGCATAATACTTTAAATGAGATTCATTCAAATTAGCCTTACCGGGATAACCGTATGACAACACTCGTTGTAGGTGCAAGTGGCGAAACCGGTCGATTGCTAGTTGAGCAACTACTTAATCGAGGTGAGTCGGTAAGAATTATCGTCCGTTCAGACGCGAATCTGCCAGAGGCTATCAGAAACCATCCTGGCCTGAGCATCACTCAGGCCAGTATCACAGAGATGAGCGATACCGATTTAGCCCAATTGGTAACAGACTGCGATGCGGTGGCCTCCTGCCTGGGCCATACTTTGAGCTTCAAAGGTGTCTATGGACAGC
>JAGPUU010000200.1 GCA_018067325.1 Amphritea sp. | reverse complement strand
CTGGGACAGTTTTCGGAGTGACTGGATAGCGATTGTAGCCGCAAAGAGAATGATCAGGCCTGCTACGACACGAGGCAAAAACATAGATCCAAGGTCACTTTCTGCACCGCCTTCAACGAGATTATCGTTGGTTAGAATGATCAAAGAAACGATGATAAGAAACGTTGAGAAGCCGATGTCTATTATTCGTCTGTCCATGGTGTTACCTGAATGGTTATTATTTTTATTGACCTTGGTGAACCGTTGAATAGTCGCTGTATAAGTCGTTTATGCTGTTGTGATAGCCAAACTTTCTATGCAAAAGGTCACTAATGCATCCAGTGTAGTCAAATTAATAATAGAAGAATATTCTAAAAAATATTTGATTATATAAGTTTTTCTTATGTTATTTCCTGTGTGATGTGCGCCCTTTACCAGAGTTGGCTTAGGTAAAAACCGGGCTGCTAAGGCTCCTTTGTTCCCAAAATTGCCAGAGATAGCCTGTTACTGGGGAGGAGTAAAACGCTGTCGTCGATAAATATGAGATGAAGCGATATGTTTTAGTTGAGGAGGGAAAATTAGAAATTGATCGACCTTGTAGGAGGGTCGATTATTTAACTACCGGGTTATTCTGGTTGAAGAGATTGTTCTGTTTATTTTAGATATTAGTGTGAAATCAGCGTAGGGCCATAATGCTATTAATATAAGAAAATCTGATGACATGCTAAATATTATCGATTTGGAATTATGTAGTTTGAAGTCAATAATAGCTGTAGTAAGGACCATGTCTGAATCATTTAAGACAATTGGTCGACTAGAAAAATAAAAGAAGAGCCTGTCCTTGGGTAACTACGTGACTTTGGCTACCAGTTCAAATTATGAGCTGAGAACAACTAAAAAGTGAGTAAAACATGATCCTACGCCAACATTCTAATCAACGTATGAGTCAGCTAGTGAGCTTTGCTAACCTAGTCTGGACAGCAGGCCAGGTGGCGAAAGACCCATCCGAGGACATGGCTGGTCAGACCCGTCAGATTTTGGCACAGATCGATGCGCTCCTAACAGATGCTGGTACCGATAAGAGCAACCTGATCAGCGCCAATATCTGGGTTTCCGATATCCGCCAATTCGCTCAGATGAATGAGGTCTGGGATACCTGGGTGGATAGCGAAAACCCACCGGTTAGAGCTTGCGTGGAATCCCGTCTGGCGCGACCTGAACTGTTGGTTGAAATTCAGGTCGTAGCAGCTAAACCTTAAGTTTTTGAGGCGTGGTGATCCCGCCACGTAGAGCGTATGAAAAGTTCACATATTGGAATTATAGGAGGCGGTGTCGTTGGCCTCGCCACTGCGCTGTCTCTGCAAGCCGCGGGTTACAAAGTGACGTTGATCGATAAGGAGGCACCTGGTATGGGGGCTTCCTTCGGCAACGCTGGCCTGTTCGCTGATTATGCCCGCTTACCGTTCACCAAGTTTTCGATGATGTGTAAAATGCCGGGGATGCTGCTGGACAAAACCAGCCCGCTGTCCATGCAGGGCCGCTATTTACCCACGCTAGTCCCTTATGGCTGGGAATTCTTTAAAGCCTGCTTTCCTGCCAAATACGCGCAGGGCAAAGCGGCAATGAAGTCTTTACAAGAGTATGCCCGACAGGCAGATCAACAGCTGCTGACCTTTACCCATGCGCAGGATCTGATCAAATCTGAGGGTTGTTTAGGACTCTTTTCAACAGAGGATGGCTTTGCCACAGCACAAGCTGGTGACCTTAAGGAGCGTCGAGAGCAAGGTGTAAATCTTGAGTTCTTGAATGCGGGTCAGGTTCGTGAGCTGGAACCGGATATCGCAGGTTTTCACGTTGGCGGCGTTTTTTACCCCGACACTCGGTTCACGGTAAGTCCGGTTGAGCTGAGCCGACGTTACGCACATCACTTCGCCAACAACGGTGGGGAAATCCTGTTGGATGAGGTGAAGGCGGTGTTACCTAATGATAATGAGGTGATGGTGCGTTTGAGTGACAGCGTTGCTACTTATGATCAGATTGTAGTCTGCACCGGGGTGGCATCTAAAGAGATTCTGGCGCAACTCGGTGTAAAGATGCCAATGGTTAGCGAGCGGGGCTATCACCTGACGTTGGATATAGGCGCTAAATCGCTGAGTCGTCCTGTAGGTTGGCTGGACAAATCGGTGTTTCTTACTCCGATGGAAGACGGCATACGGTTGGCGGGTACAGCGGAGTTTGCATTTGCCGATGCTCCGTTAAACCCACAACGTACCGACGGGATGCTAGAGCATGCGAAAGTAATGCTGGGTAACACCCCGTCAATCAAATCGACCTGGGTGGGTAGTCGCCCATCGACACCGGATACGCTACCGGTCATCGGGCCGTTAGAGCATCACCCCCGAGTAAAAGTAGGCTTTGGTCATGGCCACCTGGGGTTAACTTTCGCCGCAATAACCGGCAAGTTGATTACAGAGTGCATCCAAGGGCAGGCAACGTCAGTTGATCTGAAACCGTTCTCTGCCGCACGTTTTAGTTGATAAGGTAAAAAAATGATACTTAAAGGCGGCATTAACTATTATGGCTTGACCATTGGGGTCATCTCTTTGGAATCATATTTCCCGAAGCCAGGTGGCCATATTAAAAATTCGGCCAGTTTTGATTTTCCGATCCTTTACAATACGGTGAAAGGAGCTACTATCGATCGCCTGATTCGAGAGCGGGATCCTGAATTACTGAAGCCATTTATCGAAGCTGCACAGGAGCTGGAGCGTGAAGGCGTAAAAGCGATCACCGGTAGCTGCGGTTTCCTGGCTCTGTACCAGAAAGAGATCGCAGATGCGGTCAACGTTCCGGTATTCATGTCCAGCCTGATTCAGGTTCCTTTGGTTTCTCGCTTCTTGAAGCGTGACCAGAAAGTTGGCGTAGTTGTTGCCAATAGTGACGCTCTGAGCGACGACCATCTAAAGGGTGTAGGCATTACAGACGAAGCTATTATGGTTGCCGGTATGCAGCACCAGAAACAGTTTTCTGAAGTGATTCTGCATGGAAATACTGATGATTTAGATATGGATCTATTTGAAGAGGAGTTGAGCTCGGTGATCCAGAGCATGTTGGATGAAAGCCCTGACGTGGGTGCTATCGTTCTTGAATGTACTGATTTATCGCACTTTGCTCCGATACTGCAGCAGCGATTTGGTTTGCCGATCTTTGATCTGAGTAGCCTGACCCGCATGGTGGCTGCAACGGTGGACCGTCAAATTGCCTGATACAAGCTTTTTGCTTCAATCAAGTACTTGAGAGCACTATTATGGCTGATTTAGACTGAGTTCTGAGTCAGCTTTTTTTATCAGTATATTGCCAATAGTTTAATTATCAATGAAAAATCAGTGGGGCTTATTGGTTCTTCATAAATTCTGAATTGATTCAATTTGTTGCATGTGTTTATGCGTGCTTACCTTTTTTGTTATTTTATCATTTATAGTTGTAATCCAAATATGCGACGATTCAATCTTCCCCAAAATGGCCTGTTCTGGACCACCGCTGCCTATATCGTCTGGGGACTAACACCGCTCTTTTATCAGCACTTGCGCGGAGTGGAGGCATTGGAGATTTTTGCCGTGCGCGTACTTTGTTCTGTGCCACTTATGCTGGTGTTACTTTGGGTGACAGCTACTCCGTTTCGCGTTCTCAAAATGCTGATGGTACCGAAAACTTTTTTCTGGTTGCTCCTTTCTACCGCTTGTATTTCTATTAGCTGGTATCTGAATACTTGGGGTGCCACCAACGGTCAGGTATTAATGGTCAGTCTGGCGTACTTTCTCACGCCGCTTATCAGCATATTGATCGGTGTTATTTATCTGCGTGAGCGGCTTACGCCCTTACAGTGGGTGGCATTGGTGCTCTGCTCACTTGGCTTTTTATACGCTTGTATGAGCCTGGAAAGCTTTCCATGGCTGACCATCGGTATTGCATGTGCGTTTGGTTGTTATGGCGTGATCAAGAAACAGGTAAGGATAGATACTCTCAACGGATTAACCGCTGAAACACTGTTGATGGTGCCTTTCGCTTTGTTCTATCTGGCCAGTATGGCGGGGCAGACCCATTGGGAATCTGGAGTCGATAATATGCGTCTGTTGTTGGTTCTGACTGCCCCGATGACTCTTGTGCCACTGGGTCTGTTCGCTTTTGGTGTGGCGCGAATTAATAATTTATCTACCATCGCGGTACTGCAATACATCGAACCTACTCTGTACTTTCTACTAGCTGTTTTTGTATTTGGTGAAGCAATGGATATGGAACGCCTGACAACATTTGTGCTGGTATGGGCGGGCTTTATTGTCTTTTCTATCGATGCGATCCGCCGTGCTAAATTAGCGAAGGTTATTGGGCCAGAGAAACGGAATATCTGATGCTTTATTCGATTTAGGGTCTCGAATTAATCAAAAACTCTCTTCTAGGTTAGCTAAAAGAGTGGTTTTCAGCCCATAAGACCTATCAAAAAAAGCAATTCATAGCGGGCTAAAACGCACTATAAGGGTGAAATAATTCAGTCGATAGGGTCTTCAGGGTTATTGTTCTCATCGCAAGGAGACGGTCCTGAACCTATCCCTGGTTAATCGCCAAGCCTGAGTCCATCTCGTTTCCCTAAGTTTTCGAGTTATATTTTTGCTTTTTGTTGAACCACCGACTGTACTTTAAGTGTTAGATCTTCTTTTGAAGGCCTTAAGGAGTGTTTATGGTTCAGCGATTACTCCTCTGTATTTGTTTAGGTTTTAACTCTGTTGCTCTTGCAGTGGAACATCCTGTTATTTTTTCTGCTCTGGTTAATCCGGATAGCAGGGAGCTCAGTCTGCCATTCCAGACCTATACTGATCTGCCAGAAGCCCAGCTGTTCTATCAACGGCTCAATCTGCAAGGACAATGGCCGGTACTCGAAAAAACTCCTCTACTACGTCTGGGTGATCGTCATCAGCAGACGGAAATTTTGCGCCATCAGTTATTTTTACTCGGAGACTATCCTCGCCGTACGCTCATTACCCGAGACCGTAACCTGTTTGATAGCGATTTGAATGAGGCGTTGAAACGGTTTCAGTTTCGTCATGGTGCCAAGGTCGATGGTATTCTTGGGCCCGAGAGTCGGCGCATGTTAAATGTATCTCCAGCTGTCAGGCTGGGACAGTTACAGCTCAATCAAATTCGTAACCAAGTGTTCCAAAGCCAGCTTTCTGGTCAGAACGGAGATCGCTATATTCAGGTTAATATTCCCGAATTTCGTTTGCGTCTGGTTGATGGCGATGAAAACCTGTTGCAGATGAAAACTATCGTTGGTCGCAAAAAAAGGAAAACACCGGTGTTTATCACCGAGATTAAGGCGCTGGTACTGAACCCTTCATGGACGGTTCCAAAGAGTATTGCCTACAAAGACATTATTCCGGACTGGCAGCAGAATCCTAATCACCTTTCTCGTAGTAAGCTTCAGGTAGTTAACGGCTGGGGAAGTAATCGTCAGCGGGTACCTGAGGCTGAAGTTGACCCACAACAGATGTATCTGGGGCGTAACTACAACTACTTTTGGAAGGCGCCAGGGGCGGATAACCCACTGGGACGGATAAAGTTTATGTCGCGCAGTCGGTACGCGATCTATCTGCATGACACCTCAGCTCCGAGACTGTTTGATAACCCACGACGAGACTTTAGTTCTGGTTGTATCCGGGTGGAGCGGGCCCAGGATTTAGCCCAAATGCTGTTGCAGCTGGATAGTCCAGAGCAGCAATCGCTATTGGAGAAGGGGCTGTCTATTGATGAAACCGGGGAGATTCATCTGCGTCAGCCTGTGCCTGTGTATATGACTTATTGGACCGCTTGGGTCGATCGGAAAGGGCTGCTTAACTTCCGTAATGATATCTATAATCGGGATGGTTGGGAGATGAGCCAGTTCTTAAGTAGTGCCCAAGTTGAGCAAGGAATACTAAAAACTGCTGATTAAATTCTGTACAGCGAGGTGGTTGTAACGGATAATGGCTGACCAAATTTTGAACAGCTAGGTTTATTCTCTGACAATGACAAAATTACGACATCCGCGCAGGCAGTTTCTGCGCAACTTTGGGCTGCTTTCAGCCGGTGCCGCTCTCTCTCCGAAAGCTTTTGCCAGTACTATTCCTTCTCATAAAGCACTGAGTCTCCCTGCTGAGATGTCTTTGGCATTTAATAACCTGCATACAGGTGAGACCCTGAACACTACATTTTTCTGTGAGGGAGAATTTGTTACCGATAGCCTGCAGGCGATCAGTTATCTGTTGCGGGATCATCGTAACGACCAGGTTGGCGAGATGAGTCCTCAGCTGATGGTGTTGCTACATAACCTTCAGCGCAGGATGGGGGTGAATAAGTCCTTTGAGGTTATCTCTGGCTATCGGTCTCCTGAAACCAATGCGATGCTAAGTCAGAAAAGCAGTAAGGTAGCGAAGAAGAGTCTACATATGCAGGGTAAAGCGATCGATGTAAGGATGCCTGGCATCTCTTTGACTGATCTTCACCGGGCCGCACGGAATGAGAAAAAGGGTGGTGTCGGGTTATATAGTCGCAGTAGTTTCGTGCATATTGATACCGGCAGGCCCAGATCTTGGGGCAGCTAAAGTCTTTTGAAAGTCAGAAGATCGAAAACAAGAGAATCGGCATGGTTTTCCTTTTCTTTCCTCCAGGCTAGTCTATATAGCAGCTTATATTGTATCTAATGCTTTTTAATGCCTCACAGTAAAGTATCTTTTTAGGTACTTTAATTGCCTTATTTCTAGTTAAGTCTCATTTTTGTAACTTTATAATATAAAATTTTTATTTGGTCTATAATGTCCTTTACAGGAACTTTAATCTTTCGATGAGCAATTAAAGTGACGTTTAGGGAGCATTATGGGTATTAAAGAGAGGGCGCCATCAGCGATTGCCGAAATTCTGGGAGAGCGACTTAAGCAGGTTCGGCTCAATGCTGATCTAACCCAGATAGAAGTAGCTGAGCGCTCAGGGCTATCCCGTAAAGTCGTCATGAGCGCTGAGAAGGGCAAAATACAGCTAGAGTCTCTAGTCGCTATTATGCTGGTTCTGGATCTGAGTGATGCGCTGGATGGTTTTCTGCCGGAGACAGAAATATCTCCGTTACAACTGGCGCGGCTACAAGGCCAGAAACGCCAGCGAGCATCGGGAAGCCGGGTGGTTAAGGATGAGGGATCGTCGGAATGGTAATGGAAGTCGTCAGAGTCGGTTATGGAAAATTTGAGGTCGGTGCGGTCAGTTTTGATACTGAAACTGGTCAAGGAGCATTTGAATATACCGCCGCGTTTATCCGTACCGGTATCGAACTATCGCCGATTAAAATGCCGCTATCCCGGCGTATCTATAGTTTTCCTGAGCTGAGTTTTGACACCTATCGGGGATTGCCAGGATTGATCGCCGATTCCCTACCTGATGACTTTGGTAATGCGGTTCTTAATGCCTGGGTTGCCAGTCAGGGCAAACAGGCCGTAGATATCACACCACTGCAACGGCTTCAGTATACTGGTAAACGAGGGATGGGAGCCCTTGAGTATGCCCCAGCGACTCAGCTTAAAAAGCTGAATGCATCACAGAAGGTTGAGCTTCAATCATTGGTGGGGATTGCTCAGGAAGTACTGGATAGTCGCCATAACTTTAACGTCGAGCTTTCCCGGGAAGGGCAGGAGAATCGTGAAGCGATGCTGGCTTTACTATCAGTGGGCGTTAGCGCCGGTGGTGCAAGGCCGAAAGCCGTACTCGCTTTCAATGATGATTTTACTCAAGTACGTTCGGGTCAGGCGGATCTACCGAAGGGTTTTACTCATTATCTGATGAAATTTGATGGTGTTAGTGAACACAATCAAAGTCGAGAAACTTTTGGTGATCCGATGGGCTATGGTGCGATGGAGTATGTTTATTCTCTGATGGCAAGAGCTTGTGGTTTGGTGATGATGCCTTGTCGGCTACTCTCAGAGGGTAATCGTCGTCACTTTATTACTCAGCGGTTTGATCGTCAGGGTAATGCAAAAATACATGTACAAACCCTCAACGGTTTGGCTCATGTTGATTATAAAAAGCCGGGTTCGTTCTCCTACGCTGAACTGTTCGGTGTTGCCCGGCAGCTGAACTTGTCAGCTAAAGATGCAGAGCAGCTGTTTCGGCGGATGGTGTTCAATCTGGTGGCGCGCAATCACGATGATCATGCAAAAAACTTTGCTTTTATGCTAAATGGCAATGATCAATGGCAATTGGCTCCCGCCTACGATCTGGCTTATAGCTATAAACCGGGCAGTCCTTGGGTGAATAGTCATTGGATGTCACTGAACGGCAAACGCGATAACTTTAACCGTGAGGATCTCTATTCGCTAGCGAAGCTTAGTCCGCTATTTACCCGTAAGAGGATAGATATAATCATTGATGAGACGGTAGAGCAGGTCTCAATGTGGCGAAAACTGGCGACTGATCATGCTGTGCCAGCAAGTTTGGTAGACGAGATTGAGGAAAATCTGAGGTTGGCTCTGTGATTGAGTCAGCCATTAATAAACAATGGTTTAACGCTTAAATTTCAATACTGCTTATTCTACGATAATACGCAGAGGCTCACCGAAATCGTCGTAGATCACTTTTTTGCGCTGACGAGTCGTTTTTTGTGCCGCAACCGCTCTTTGAGTGCGCTCGGATTTACGTGCATCAATCTGAGCAAGTACACCATTCAGAGGGGTACGCTCTTGACGCTGAGGGTTAAGGATAAATCCAGCGTTACGGTATGAGCCGTTTACCAAGCCTGTTGCACCGGTTTCAACTTCAGCTACTGCTCCACCCTTCTTCAAGAAGGCTTGGGTTTCCTGCTGTAATTGTTGACGCAATTCTGCTTTGGTTTGACGCTTAATCATTTCCGATATCCCAGAGTTGTATAACAAACGACCAATTATGCACTATTTGATGTGTGATTTGGAGAATATCGTTCGTATTTTGTGTTTAGTGTCGCTTTATTCATGATTATCTGGTTCATGGATAAGTTTCTTCTCCAGTTCCACCGCTAGAAAGAGTATCAGCCCTACTAACAGGATTCTGCTCCAGGCTGCTGCGTCAATGCTAACCGTGTGGAAGAATAGCTGCATAATCGGCAGATAAGTAAACAGTAGCTGGAAGAGTATCACTAGTGCTATCGCGTATAGGGCGTATGGGTTACCCAGAAGGCCATCCCTGGTCAGCACTGAGCGGGTCAGGAAGCGTGAGTTCAGTAGATAGAAAATCTCCATTACGACTAGGGTGTTTACTGCGACTGTTCGTGC
>JAGPUU010000196.1 GCA_018067325.1 Amphritea sp. | reverse complement strand
CACGCTCCTTCTTCACCATTTCTTCCAATCGATCACGTAAACGCTGATTCGCACTGACGCCACCAGCAATAACTAACTGCTTAAAACCGGTTTGCTGTAGTGCGCGACGACATTTAATAGCCAGCGTATCAACTACGGCTTCTTCAAACGCCGCAGCAATATCACAACGATCCGTTTCCGAAAGCACCCCATCCACTCTATGCTTGTTCGAAGTATTCAGGGTAAAGGTTTTCAGGCCACTAAAGCTAAAATCAACGCCAGGCCGATCGGTCATTGGCCGCGGAAAGCGAAACCGCTTACGATCGCCCTTTTCCGCAAGACGAGCCACTTCCGGTCCACCGGGATAATCGAGCCCCAACATTTTAGCCGCTTTATCAAAAGCCTCACCGGCCGCATCGTCCAATGATTCGCCGAGAACAGTATATTCGCCAATACCCTCTACCTGCACCAACTGAGTATGGCCACCCGACACTAACAACGCGACAAAAGGAAATTCCGGAGGGTGCTCTTCAAGCATCGGGGCTAGCAAGTGCCCCTCCATATGATGAACCCCTATGGCAGGAACCCCCCAGGCTAGAGCCATCGCCCTACCGGTAGAGGCTCCCACCATCAGAGCACCGATCAAACCAGGGCCTGCAGTATAAGCAACAGCATCTATCTGATCCGCCGTTGTCCCTGAAGATTCCAACACCTCATTCACCAAGGGTAATAGCTTACGAACATGATCCCGGGAGGCCAGTTCCGGCACTACACCACCATATTCCGCATGGATCGCCACTTGACTATAAAGTGCATCGCCTACTAACCCGGCCTCACTATCATAGATAGCCACACCGGTTTCATCACAGGAGGTTTCGATTCCTAACACACGCATCAGTTGCTGTTCTCACTACAAATACAGATAAAAGCCAGCGATTCAAGTCACTGAGTTATTGAAAAGAGCGCCATTATCCTTCAATTTAACAATCATTTCATCGTATTTAGGCTTTACACTGCAGTTCCATAAGAATAAAATACCGGCCCTTATTGGCAGCTGAGTCTAAACTCAGTGGAACAGACATCAAATTTTCTTAGAAGGAAAGGTATTTATATGCCAGCAGTTAAAGTTAAAGAAAACGAGCCATTTGACGTAGCTCTGCGTCGTTTCAAGCGTTCTTGCGAAAAAGCCGGTGTTCTGGCTGAAGTACGTCGTCGTGAATTCTACGAGAAGCCTACTTCCATCCGTAAGCGTAAGGCTGCTGCAGCTGTTAAGCGTCACCTGAAGAAAGTTCAGCGTGAAAACCAGCGTCGCGTTCGTCTGTACTAAGATCTTCACCACGCATTAAACAGCAATACACTGCCAGGAGATCGGAATGTCTGAACTGAAGCAACGCGTCAGGGATGAGATGAAAGTAGCGATGCGCGCTAAAGATAAGCCGCGCTTAGCAACTATCCGAATGATTCTGTCAGAGATTAAACGCATCGAAATTGATGAACGTATTGAACTGGATGATGCGCGAGTTCTCGCGACGCTGGATAAAATGCAAAAACAGCGACGTGATTCGATCGAGCAGTTTAGCGCTGCCGGTCGTGATGATCTGGCCGATATTGAGCAACAGGAGCTTCTTGTCATCAAGGAGTTCCTGCCTCAACAGCTAACAGAAGCCGAACTTACCGTTATTGTTAATACCGCTGTGACCGACTCTGGCGCACAAGGCATGCAAGACATGGGTAAAGTAATGGCACTGGTCAAACCCCAGGTACAAGGCCGCGCCGATATGGGTGCAATCAGCCAACTCGTCAAAAACTGCCTAAATAGTTAAAATAACTGCTGGACCCTCATAATCAGCAGGTAGCTATTCATTATGGCCGGACGTATTCCGCAAGCCTTTATCGATGATATTCTCGCACGCGTCAACGTTCTTGATATTGTTGAGGCACGAGTGAAGCTCAAGCGGACTGGAAAAAACTATTCTGGTCTCTGCCCGTTCCATAAAGAAAAATCTCCCTCTTTTACTGTTAATAATGAAAAACAGTTTTATTACTGCTTTGGCTGCGGCGCCGGAGGTAATTCGCTTGGTTTTTTGATGGAGCACGATCGCCTCAGCTTTCCAGAGGCCGTTGAAGAGTTAGCCAAATTGGCTGGCGTCGAGCTACCAAAAACCCAGGGACCTGTTGATCATCAACGTGAGCAGCGCATCAAGGATATCTACGCAATCCTTGAAGAGGCCTCTGAATACTACCAACAGCAGTTACGTGAACACTCCACTAAAGAGACAGCGGTCAACTACCTGAAAAACCGAGGCCTTACCGGCCAGTTCGCCGCACGATTTGGTATCGGTTACGCGCCTCCCGGCTGGGATAATCTGTTAAAAAAACTTGCTAGCGACAAGGACACAAAACTACGCTTAGAGCTGGCTGGCATGCTCATTAACAAAGAGGATTCGGAGCGCTATTATGATCGTTTCAGGGAGCGCATCATGTTCCCTATTCGAGACATGCGCGGGCGCGTTATCGCCTTTGGCGGCAGAGTTCTGGGCGACGAAAAACCAAAATACCTAAACTCACCCGAAACAGACACCTTCCATAAAAGCCGTGAACTCTATGGCTTGTATGAAGCACGAAAATTCAACCAAAGCCTGACCCGACTGATTATTGTCGAAGGCTATATGGATGTCGTTGGACTCGCTCAGTACGGCATTGGTTATGCCGTCGCAACACTAGGCACAGCGACAACAGCTCAGCATCTGGAACGATTATTAAAAATGGTGCCAGAGGTAATCTTCTGCTTTGACGGTGACCAGGCCGGTCGCAAAGCCGCTAAGCGGGCGCTGGACACCACCATGCCGGTAATTACCGACGGCAAGCAAGCTAGATTCCTCTTCCTCCCGGACGGTGAAGACCCGGATAGCCTGGTCAGACAAGAGGGCTGTGAAAAATTCGAACAGCGCATCACAGAAGCACTACCACTATCCGACTTCTTCTTTAAAAGCCTTGAAGAGGGAGCTGACATGAGCTCACTGGACGGCCGCGCCAGATTCAGCAATGAAGCACTCCCGCTGATTGATCAGATGCAGCCAGGCATATTAAAGCAGATGATGCAGGAAAAAATAGCTGAACTAACAGGACTCAGCCTGGAACAGCTGATCAGCGTCAACAATCTACAGGAAGCAACCAGCCCTCCGACAATTGCGGAGCATAACTACTACCCTGAAGAGCCGGTATATCAAGAAGATGGCTACTTCGATTACCAGCCTGAACAAACCCATCAGGATTACGGCAACAGCAAACAAAGCAGCTTTAACAAGAACGATCGAAAATTCGGCAAGGGCAATAAAAAATCTCGCCCCGCCCCACCCGGCGGCTCTGCTGTGCATTTCAATCCAAGCACTAAAGCAGTTTCCATATTACTTCACCTGCCGACTCTGGCCCCCCATTGCGGAGATCTTGAAATACTATCCGGCTCTGACGATGATGCAGAACAGCTTCTCTACCAGCTGAGCCGCTATCTGCAGGAAAACCCAGGCGTATCCCCAGGCATCCTAGCCGTGGACTGGCAGGATAACGAACAATTAAGACCGCTGATTCAGCAACTCAACGAGATCGCCCATCAAGCCCCTATTATCGATTCAAATAACGCACAACAGGTCCTGACTGACTGCCTAAACCGCCTACAAGAACGCCACCTAGACCGAAGAATCCTGTTACTCAAATCCCAACCGCACCTCAATACTGAAGACAAACAGCAGCTAAATAAACTCATCATGCAGCAAGCTGGTAGCCGATTAAGAAAAACGCCTGAAAAATAACCAGCTTACCATTGAAATTTCTTAATTCACCCCCACTTACTCAGCTACAGAGCAAGCTAAAACGGTATTTTCATATTTCTTTCCCAGTACATTGAAATATAGTCTATTTTTTATAGATGAAATATCCGTATAAGCACCTGCAGTCTGTAGAATTCAGTACCCACAATCGCTATAATGTCGGGCTAATTTTTCCACTTTTGTCATCATTGAAGGGCAACTATGTCAGATACCTCCCAGCAGCAGTCACGCCTCAAGGAACTGATCGCACGGGGTAAGGAGCAAGGCTACCTTACTTATGCTGAAGTTAATGACCACCTGCCACAAGACATCGCCGATCCGGATCAAGTCGAAGACATCATCCGTATGATCAACGACATGGGCATCTCGGTCACCGAAGTTGCCCCTGACGCAGAAACCCTGCGGATGACAGAAGGCGACACTGCAGAAGTTGAAGCAGATGAAGAAGCCGTCGCCGCTCTGGCTGCCGTCGAATCAGACGCCGGCCGAACGACCGACCCTGTGCGCATGTATATGCGTGAAATGGGTACTGTTGAACTTCTGACACGCCAAGGCGAAATCGAAATCGCTAAGCGGATCGAAGAAGGCCTGCGTGAAGTCATGTCTGGTCTGGCCGCTTTCCCTGGATCTGTGGAAGCCATCCTGACTGCCTACGACGTAACCGTCGAGGAAGAGGGCCGCCTGAGCGACATTTTCAGCGGTTACATCGATCCGTCTGACGGCACAGAGATTCCATCAGCCGCAGCACAAGCAGAAGCCGCTGCAGCTAAGGCCGAAAGCGATGACGATGAAGAAGAGAAAGAGCGCGGCCCCGATCCAGAGGAAGCCAAGCGCCGCTTTGAACTTATCCGTAACGCTTATAAGACATACCTAAAAGCTGTTGAGAAAGACGGCCGCAGTAGCAAAACCGCGGCTAAAGCCTTTACTGAGCTGTCAGTAGTGTTTTCACCGATTAAATTGGCACCACGCTATTACGATATGCTGGTTACCAATGTTCGCAGCTCAATTGAAAACATCCGTAAACAAGAACGGATGATCATGCAGATCTGTACTCAACGCGCCAAAATGCCGCGTCGTCAGTTCATCAAAGAGTTCCCGGGCAACGAAACTAACAGTGAATGGCTCGATGCTCTGATCAATTCTGATTCTGAGTATGCACGCATACTTAAGCGCCACGAAATCGAACTTCGCAGAGCTCAGAAAAAACTGGTTCAATCAGAACACGATATCCACCTGACTCTGAACGAGATAAAAGAAGTTAACCGACGTATGTCGATCGGTGAAGCTCGTGCTCGCCGGGCGAAGAAAGAGATGGTTGAAGCCAACCTGCGTCTGGTTATCTCTATTGCTAAAAAGTACACCAACCGAGGTTTGCAATTCCTTGATCTAATTCAAGAAGGCAACATCGGCCTGATGAAAGCGGTTGATAAGTTTGAATACCGTCGCGGTTATAAGTTCTCCACCTATGCAACTTGGTGGATTCGCCAGGCGATCACTCGTTCAATTGCCGACAGGCGCGCACTATTCGTATTCCAGTACATATGATCGAGACGATCAATAAACTGAACCGAATCTCTCGTCAAATGCTTCAGGAGATGGGCCGTGAGCCGTCTCCAGAAGAACTGGCAGAGCGCATGGACATGCCTGAAGATAAGATCCGCAAGGTACTGAAGATCGCTAAAGAACCGATCTCTATGGAAACCCCCATCGGTGACGATGAAGACTCCAGCCTGGGCGATTTTATCGAAGATATTACTATCGACTCCCCAGTTGACTCTGCGACAGG
>JAGPUU010000195.1 GCA_018067325.1 Amphritea sp. | reverse complement strand
CTTTATTCCTTACGGTGCAACCTTCCTGGTATTCATGGAGTATGCTCGTAACGCGTTACGAATGGCCGCTCTGATGAAGCAGCGTGTTATCCATGTTTACACCCACGACTCTATCGGTCTGGGTGAAGATGGTCCTACGCACCAGCCGATTGAGCAGATCTCTAACCTGCGCCATACGCCTAACATGAGCTGCTGGCGTCCGGCCGATGCGGTGGAATCTGCAGTGGCATGGAAATCCGCACTAGAGCGTGCCGATGGCCCGACAGCGATGATCTTCTCCCGTCAGAACCTGCCACATCAGGCGCGTACTGATGAGCAGCTGGCGAATATCGCCCGCGGTGGATACATTTTGCGCGATACTGCTGGTACGCCGGATGCGATCCTGATTGCGACCGGTTCTGAGGTAGGTCTGGCGATGGATTCTGCTGCAGCGCTTGAAGCTGAAGGCAAGCAGGTACGGGTGGTATCTATGCCATCTACCGATCTGTTTGATAAGCAGGATGCACAATACCGTGAAGCGGTTCTGCCGTCTACCGTGATTGCCCGTGTTGCTGTTGAAGCGGCTCAGGCAGATTTCTGGTACAAGTATGTAGGACTGAACGGCGCTATTGTCGGAATGACCACCTTTGGTGAGTCTGCTCCGGCCGGCGATCTGTTTAAGTTGTTCGGCTTCACCGTCGAAAATGTTGTCGAAAAAGTAAAGTCTGTTCTGTAAGGGCAGTCTGATAGAAAAGGCCAGCTGCTCTCAGTTGGCTTTTTTGGTTATCGAGGTGGTATGGCATACCGGGTTGCAATAAATGGTTATGGTCGGATAGGACAAAGCGTCCTGCGGGCTATCTATGAGTGCGGCTATCGTGATCAGCTGCAGGTTGTGGCGATTAATGAGCTGTCGGATATTGATACGGTAACCTACCTTACCCGTTATGATACTACCCATGGCCGTTTTCCGTTGCCGGTAGAACATAATGGCAGTGAGTTGCTGATTAACGGTGATTCGATTCGGGTACTGAATCAGTCAGAGTCCGCTTCGATGCCCTGGGCTGAGATGGACGTTGATCTGGTGCTGGAGTGTTCTGGCTCGTTCAGTGATCGGTTGACCGCCCAGCAACACCTCGACAGCGGTGCCAAAAAACTACTCTTTTCCCAGCCTGCCGGTGCCGATGTTGATGCGACTATCATCTATGGCTTTAACCAACAGTTATTGGCTTCTGATCAGAGCATTGTGGCGGCGGGTTCCTGCTCTACGAACTGTATTGTGCCGGTGCTGGATCTGCTGCACCGGGAACTGGGTATCATGAGTGGTTTGACCACAACTATTCACTCAGCGATGAATGATCAGCCAGTGATCGATAGCTACCACCAGACCGATCTGCGTCTGACGCGTAGTGCCATGCACTCCATAGTGCCGGTAAATACGGGGCTAAATAAAGGTATTGATCGTCTATTGCCCGAGCTGGCGGGTCGGTTTGAATCCCTGCATGTTCGGGTGCCGACCATCAATGTGTCGTTACTGGATATCTCCCTGAATGTGACAGAGTCGACCACTGTTGCACAGGTGAACCAGATTCTACGCAGCGCAGCTGATGGGCCGTTAAAGGGACTTTTAGGTTATACCGAAGAGCCCCATGCATCGGTAGACTTCAACCGCGACTCCCGATCAGGGATTGTGGATGGAACTCAGACCCGGGTTAGCGGCGGTAATATGATTAAGCTGATGTGTTGGTTTGATAACGAGTGGGGCTTTGCCAATCGGATGCTCGATGTGGCGCAGAGCTGGCTAAACTGTAAGCCTGAGAGTAAGTGATTCCAAAGTATGGCCAGAAACAGGCGGTACTTTAAAATTTTTAGAGACTAGAAAGCAGGAAGTGTTATGAGCGTATTGAAAATGACCGAACTGGATCTGAAGGGCAAACGTGTCCTGATCCGTGAAGACCTCAATGTGCCAGTCAAGGATGGCCAAGTGAGTAGTGATGCCCGGATTCGCGCATCACTGCCAACGATTAAGTACGCTCTGGAAGCCGGCGCAAAGGTGATGCTGATGTCTCACCTGGGTCGTCCGGTTGAGGGTGTCTATGATGAAGCTAGCTCTCTGGCGCCGGTTGCTGCGCATCTGAGTAGCCTGCTGGGTCGTGAAGTCCCCCTGGTTAAAGACTGGCTGGAAGGCGGTTTTGAGGTGGCTGAAGGGGATGTTGTTCTGCTTGAAAATGTTCGTTTCAATAACGGCGAAAAGAAAGATGATGAAGCGCTGTCGCAGAAAATGGCCGCGCTCTGTGATATCTACGTAATGGATGCTTTCGGCACCGCACACCGTGCTCAAGCGTCAACTCATGGTGTGGCTAAATTTGCCACTGTTGCCTGTGCTGGCCCATTACTGGCAGGCGAGTTGGATGCCCTGGCAAAAGCTCTTAAAAACCCTGCGGCACCTAGGGCGGCCATTGTGGGTGGTTCAAAAGTATCGACCAAACTGACGGTGCTGGAATCCCTGTCTGATAAAGTCGATCAGCTGATCGTCGGTGGTGGTATCGCTAACACTTTTCTGGCGGCTG
>JAGPUU010000136.1 GCA_018067325.1 Amphritea sp. | reverse complement strand
GCTTTGTGCTGTTTGTGGCGCGCGGCGTAACGGCGGTTATGTTTTCCTGAAAGAGTTAAAAAAATCACTACGGTGAGCCCTCTGCCAGAATAGTCTGATTCAGCGTTTCCAGAGCACGTTGATCAATGCTCCTGAAATAATAAAACCACCACCGGCGAAAGTCCAAAAGGTTGGAACCTCGCTGAACAAGGCCCAACCTAAAATCAGCGCAAAGAGAACCTGAACATAGGAATACGCAGTGGCCTTACCTGCCACTTCATACTGCAGCGCTTTTGTTAACCCTACCTGTCCTATTTGGGTAAAAATGCCCACTAGCAGGAGTAATATCAGCGCTTCGAACCCTGGCATGACAAAATCATCACCCAGTAACACCACTGATATGGGTAAGGCTATCAGTGGAAAATAGAAAATAATCACCGAACTGTCTTCGACCTGACTTAGACGACGTACAATTACATACGCAACCGCAGCGACAAGAGATCCAAACAGGGCAACAATCACACTAATCAGAGGCAATTCATCAACCGTAGAGCTAAAGATCAAATCGGGTTTCACCATAATCACTAGCCCAATAATACTGAGAACAATACACAGCATCGTAGAACGCTGGATCTGTTCTTTTAGAAACAGTAATGCCATCAATGCAGTAAAAATTGGGGATAGATGCTTCAACATTGTTGCTTCAGCCAACGGTAAGGTCGTCATTGCAAAATAGCCGCACAGCAAAGCCACAAATCCGGCAGCACCACGGGCGATCAGTAAGGTTTTATGCTCGCCCCAAAGAGATATCCTTTTCCGTTTTACATCTAGATAGCTGATCACTAACGATACAATTGCCCGAGCAGCCACTATCTCAAGAACGGGAATGTCATATTGACTAACCGCTTTGACGCAGGCCGCCATAAGCGAAAACCCGAAAGCAGAGAGCAGCATGTAGCGCAGCCCTAGGGGGGTAATGCGATTTAATTCTGTGAGCATAGTTTTCTTATAGCAATAACGAGAGAGGAGGTATGTGCGCCAGACGGTATTTCATTTCTGACATAAACAGTGACATAACAAAGCTAAGCAAAGATCTCTTGTGCAGCATTAATCTAAATATCATCTTAACTTCTAGAATAGAAACTAACTTTTATTATAACTAAAACAGTTTTGATGATCTTAGAGGTTTACTCATAGCACTCCCAACCAATAGCGCTATCTATAACCCTTCAGTGATTCAAAATTCCCCATATATAAGAGCATGCACCTTGCTTAAAATCTAAAAAGTCAGGCAATAGTCTGCTTTGTGTCGGTAGCTAACCTGTAGCAGTTCTCAGAGTGTTCTGTGGTCTGCCAACAGGGGAGATGAAATGAGGCTGTGGGCACACTCTGAGTGTCTATCAGGGTAGCGCATACATCATCATCTTCAGTTATAGATTAGCTTTGTTGCTGTCAGCGGGTGCCTGTTCCCGTTCATCCATGCCGTAATCACGAATCACCTGTGCTACTCGAAGTCGATAATCAGTAAAGACCCGCTGGCGACCCGCTTGCTGAGCTTCCCGATGTAGCATCAAATTGCGCCACTGCTTTACTGCTTCCTCATCACGCCAAAAAGAGAGAGATAGAAATTTGCCTTTCTGAACGACGCTCTCAAATCGCTCAACGGAAATAAAGCCATCGATCTGTTGTAGATGTGGTTTCAGCTCTGAAGCAATATCAAAGTAGCTTTCTGTTTGTTCTGTACGTGGATAAAGCTCAAATATTACCGCGATCATCTATACCACCTCTGCTCTAGTATCAGTCTTTATTACATTTTATCCGAAACAGTTTGCCTGTGCTTCGACATAAATCGGAGTAGGTGAGGCCCATGTATTTTGCCCCGATAGTTGCCAAACTGGCAAAATTAATCAGTCACTCGGTACCAACAGCGAAAAACATCGCGGCAAGATGCCGCCCCTACATTTACCGATGAACGTTGGTCAAACTGGTAGTTAAAAAGGAGCCTGGTGGCTTCTTTCAAATTTATGCAGCACTGGTTTAACGTAGGTTGGTTAAGTGAGTGAGTAGTGAGGCACGCCCTCGTGCCGATGAATTAGTTTGGTGATTTGTAGGAGCTGCTTTCAGCAGCGAAAAACATCGCGGCAAGATGCTGCCCCTGCATCTATCGATGAGCGCTGGTCAAACTGGTATAAAAAAGGAGCCATCAGGCTCCTTATTATGTGTCGAGCTACGAGCTACGGCTTAAAGCGAAGCGACCGCCTTCTTAGCTATCGGCAGCAATTCACTCCCATCACTTTCCAGATACTCCTTAATCTGAGCTTTCATAGAACGCGCCCAAAACTTTGTCAGGTGATTCGCCACCATCTCCGCTTCTGCGGTTTCGTCGCCGATGTGGGTGTTGTTCGCGGCAATCTGGTTGGCCATTTTAATCAGGCTGGTGAGTTGATGATTTCCCATGCTTATATTTCCTTTGAATCGCCTGAAATTTTAATTGAATCGGCCTTTATAGACCGGTTGTAGATGACGTGTCTGCCGGGACGAGCGAAGCCTATCAGGTTTAATCCCGCCTGCTTTGCCAGATCCAGTGCCAGCCCTGTAGGCGCAGAAACTGCGACCAGTGTGCTGATGCCGCAGCTAGATGCCTTGTGAATCATCTCGTAACTGGCGCGACTGGATATCAGGGCGAAGCCTTCACTTAAGTTGATGTTTTTGTGCTGTAGTGCACCTAGCAACTTATCTAATGCGTTATGGCGGCCAACATCTTCTCTTAACAGGAGAATATTACCTTCATTGTCGCACCAGGCGGCGCCGTGACAGGCTCCAGTAATGTTCTGTAGGGGTTGCTTGCCCGTTAGCTGGCTGACCGCATTTTCAACCGCTGCCGGTGTTGCCAGGGGCAGGGCGGGTACCGGTTTAACCGGGCGGATAGCCTGTTGCAGAGATTCGGCGCCGCAGAGCCCACAGCCGGTTCGGCCGGTGAGATTACGGCGGCGCTTTTTAAGCTGCATGGACCGCTGGGTAGTGATCGACATCTGTATCTCGATGCCCGATACCAGATTTTCCGGATCAGCCATCATCAGATCGATGGCGTAGATCTCTTCTGGTTTTCTGATGATCCCTTCGCTCAGGCTAAAGCCCATTGCGAACTCTTCCAGGTCGCAGGGGCTGGCCATCATGACTACGTGAGAGATGCCGTTGTAAATCATCGCAACCGGAATCTCTTCGGCGATACTGTCTAATGCATCCAGCGACTGACCCTTTTGCCAGCGAGTAACGGCGGACTGCTTATAACAGCTTTCCTCAGTTACGCTGATGTCAGACTCTTTCTCTGTCGGTTTCTTGAGTGCCATCTTACTTACCTGCAACCGCTGGCTCTTTTGTTTGTGCTTTTTGTAGATAGCCTAGTTGCTTCTGGTTAAATTCGCGATAGCGTTGCTGCCAGTCCGATGGTTCTGTCACTTTCACTGCCTGTACTGCGGTGACTTTATATTCAGGGCAGTTAGTGGCCCAGTCAGAGTTATCGGTGGTAACAACATTGGCTCCGCTATCGGGGTGATGGAAAGTGGTGTAGACCACGCCCGGTTGCATCCGGTCAGAGATTTTAGCGCGCATCACGGTTTCACCGGCACGGCTAGCTATACCGACGTAATCGCCATCGTTGATACCGCGATCTTCCGCATCCTGTGGATGCAGTTCCAACACATCTTCATCATGCCACATCTGGTTGTCGGTACGGCGTGTTTGTGCTCCCACATTGTATTGCGACAGAATACGGCCCGTAGTCAGCAACAGTGGATACTTGCGGCTCGACCGCTCTTCGGTGGCCACGTACTCGGTGATAGCGAAGTGGCCTTTGCCGATCGGGAAGCTCTCTTCGTGCATGGTTGGAGTACCATCCGGTGCTTCGTCATTACAAGGCCATTGAATGCTACCTAATTCTTCTAACCGTTCGTAGTTGACGTTCGTAAAGGTTGGTGTCAGTAGAGCGATCTCATCCATAATTTCGGATGGATGGTTGTAGTTCATCTCGTAGCCCATCGCATTGGAGAGGGCTTGAGTTACTTCCCAGTCCTGCAAACCCGCCAGTGGCGGCATGACTTTACGCACTCGGTTGATACGCCGTTCTGCGTTAGTGAAGGTGCCGTCTTTTTCCAGGAATGAGGAACCCGGCAGGAACACATGGGCAAATTTCGCGGTTTCGTTGAGGAATATATCCTGTACGACCAGGCATTCTAATGAGCGCAATGCGGCCTGCACATGGTTGGTGTTCGGATCTGACTGGGCGATATCTTCGCCCTGGCAGTACATCCCTTTATAGGTGCCATCCAGTGCTGCATCAAACATATTCGGAATCCGCAGACCCGGTTCGTTATCAATGGTAACGCCCCAAACGGCTTCGAACTTAGCACGAAGAGCATCATCGGAAACGTGCTGATAGCCCGGTAGTTCGTGGGGGAAGGAGCCCATATCGCAGGAACCCTGAACGTTGTTCTGACCCCGCAGTGGGTTAACGCCCACACCTTCACGGCCAATATTGCCGGTGGCCAGTGCCAGGTTGGCGATACCCATCACCATACTAGAACCCTGACTGTGTTCAGTTACACCCAGTCCGTAGTAAATAGCCGCGTTTTTAGCGGTCGCATAGATACGGGCGGCACCGCGTAGTTCGGCCGCAGGAATCCCGGTGATTGATTCGGTGTTTTCGGGGGAATGGCGTTCTTCGCTGATAAAGTTGCGCCACGCAGTAAAGGCTTCGGTTTCGCAACGTTCAGCGATAAAGGCTTTATCTTCCAGCCCTTCGTCCATAATGACGTGTGCCATTGCATTGATAAAGGCGACGTTGCTGCCGGGGCGCAGGGTCAGGTGGTGCTGAGTCTCTACATGGGGGCTTTTCACCAGATCGATCCGGCGTGGGTCGGCCACAATCAGTTTGGCGCCTTGGCGCAGACGTTTTTTCAGCAACGAACCAAATACCGGGTGAGCGTCGGTGGGGTTAGCACCAATCACCATGACCGCATCGGCGAACATGACTGAGTCAAAAGTCTGGGTGCCGGCGGACTCGCCCAGCGTGGTTTTCAGACCATAACCGGTAGGGGAATGACAGACTCGGGCACAGGTATCGGTGTTGTTATTGCCGAAAGCTGCACGAATGAGCTTCTGTACCAGATAGGTCTCTTCATTGGTGCAACGAGAAGAGGTAATCCCGCCAATACTTTCACGCCCGTACTGCTTCTGAATGCCACGTAGCTTGGTGGCCGCAAAACTCAGGGCTTCCTCCCAGCTAACTTCCTGCCAGGGCTGGTCGATGGAATCACGCACCATTGGCTTGGTAATACGGTCTTCATGGGTGGCGTAACCAAAGGCGAAACGGCCTTTCACACAGGAGTGACCATGGTTTGCCTGGCCGCCTTTATAGGGCACCATGCGGATAACTTCAGCGCCTTTCATTTCGGCTTTAAACTGACAGCCAACGCCACAGTATGCACAGGTGGTAACGACACTGTGTTCCGGCTGACCGGCATCAATGACGGTCTTTTCCATCAAGGTTGAAGTCGGGCAGGCCTGGACACAGGCGCCACAGGAGACACACTCGGAATCAAGGAAATCCTGGTTTTGTCCCGGTGACACTTTGGAATCGAATCCGCGACCATCAATGGTCAGCGCGAAAGTTCCCTGAACCTCACTACAGGCCCGGACACAGCGTGAGCAAACGATACATTTACTCGGATCAAAACTGAAATAGGGGTTGGAGTGGTCTTTTTCTGCATCGAGATGATTCTCTCCACTGAAACCGTAACGCACGTCCCGAAGACCGACTTCACCGGCAACATCCTGCAATTCGCAGTTACCATTAGCAGGACAGGTGAGACAGTCCAGCGGGTGGTCAGAGATGTACAGCTCCATAATATTACGGCGCAGCTTACCCAGACGAGGGTTCTGAGTGGTGACTTTCATACCTGCATCAACAGGCGTGGTGCAAGAGGCTGGGGTGCCGCGACGGCCTTCAATCTCGACCGCACAGATACGGCAAGAACCAAACGCTTCCAGGTTATCAGAGGCGCAGAGTTTTGGGATATTAATATCCGCAATTGCTGCTGCACGCATTACCGAGGTGCCCTCTGGAACGGTGATGGATACACCATCAACCTCCAGCGTAACCAGGTTTTCTGAAACACTGGCTGGGGTGCCGTAATCTTTGTCGTAATCGACGTTCTTGGGATCAAAGATCTGAATCATGACCGGGCACTCCCTTTAGCTGCTTGCTTTGGTTGATTAAAGTCTTCCGGGAAGTACTTAACGGCACTCTGAACGGGGAAGGGGGTCATGCCGCCCATGGCGCAGAGAGAACCATCGATCATGGTCTCACACAGATCGTCGAGCAGTTCCATATTGGCGGCTCGGTTCTCGTCGTTTCGTATTCGGTCGATTACTTCTACGCCGCGGGTTGAACCTATGCGACAAGGGGTACATTTACCGCAGGACTCAGCGACACAGAATTCCATGGAGAAACGTGCCTGCTCAGACATATCCACACTGTTATCGAATACCACGATACCTCCGTGGCCCAGACCAGCACCAATCGCCTGGAAAGATTCGTACTCCATCGGCGTGTCCCACTGGCTTTCCGGCAGGTAAGCACAGAGAGGTCCGCCCACCTGAACCGCGCGCATGGGTTGTCCACTAAAGGTGCCACCACCATACTCTTCTAACAGTTCACGCAGGGTGACACCAAAGGCCAGTTCGATCAGGCCGCCACGTTTAATATTGCCTGCCAGTTGGAAAGGCAAAGTACCCAGGGAGCGGCCCATGCCGTAATTAGCATAGGCCTGACCACCTTGGGATAGAATGTAAGGGATAGCCGCCAGAGAGAGAACGTTATTCACAATGGTTGGTTGACCGAACAGGCCTACTAGCGCAGGCAGTGGTGGTTTTGACCGCACCATGCCACGCTTACCTTCCAGGCTTTCCAATAGAGAGGTCTCTTCGCCGCAGATGTAGGCCTTTGCGCCCAGGCGAACTTCGAGATGAAAGGTCTTGCCGCTATTCAGCAGGTTGTCGCCTAGAAAACCGGCAGCTTCTGCTTTAGCAATCGCTTCGTTGAGAATCTGATGGGCAACGGGATACTCTGAACGTAGATAGATATAACCCTGATCAGCACCGACGGCGAGACCGGCGATGGTCATACCCTCGATCAGCATATAGGGGTCGGCTTCCATCACCATCCGGTCAGCAAAGGTTCCGGAATCGCCTTCGTCGGCGTTACAGACGATATATTTCTGATCCTGCTTGCCACTACGCGCTTCAGCTGACTTCGCATCCAGTACGGTTTGCCATTTGATTCCGGTAGGGAAGGCTGCGCCGCCACGACCACGCAGACCGGAGGTTTTCACCTCATCAACAATGCTTTGGCCATCCATCTGTAGCGCTTTTTTCAGGCCATTGAAGCCATCCAGTTGCTGATAATCTTCCAGCGATACCGGGTCAGTGATACCCGCACGGGCAAACGTCAGACGTTGTTGCTTCTTAAGGTAGGGGATCTCTTCGGTGAGTCCCTGACACAATGGGTGGGTTGTCTCGCCGCTGAGGAATGCCTGATCAAACAGACTATCAATATCTCTGTTTTCTACTGGTCCGTAAGCGATACGTCCGGAAGTTGTTTCAACTTCCACAAGGGGTTCCAGCCAGAACAGGCCCCGGGAGCCGTTGCGGATAATCTCAACGCTTTCGCCTCGATTGGCGGCCTCTGCAGCGATCTCTGTTGCCAGACGATCAGCACCCATCGCCAGCGCGGTAGTATCCCGGGGGATATAAATTGTTGTCACTGAATTGCTCATCAGAGTACCTCCAGTGTTTGTGAACGTAGCTCATTAATCAGCTGATCGAATTTCTCCGGGGTCACCCGGCCGACGATCTCATCATCGATTCTGATCGAAGGTGAACAGGCGCAGTTCCCTAGGCAGTAAACTTCTTCAAGTGTGACATTTTTGTCACCGGTAGTGCCGTGATAATCGACACCCAGTGTCGCTTTCGCGTGAGCTTCCAGTTGGCGCGCGCCCATTGCCTGGCAAGCTTCTGCACGACAGACCTCAACGGTATGTTTACCTGGCGCGGTGGTGCGAAACTGATGATAAAAGCTGATAACGCCGTGTATGTCGGCGCGGGATTGATTCAGGGATTCAGCGATCACAGGTACAGCGTCCGGGGGAATGTAGCCCAGGCGGTTCTGTATTTCATGAAGGATCGGCAGCAAAGCACCCGGTTTATGTTTGAGGCCGGCGATGACTTCGGTCACTACCGGCAACAGCTGTTCATTAACTGCGGTCATTTTATTATTCTCTTTCACATATGAACTCAAGTTCATAGGTTGCTTTGTTAGTGTCTGAAAAGGTGTGTATGTTCTTATCTAAGTGCTTTATCTATAGCTTTAAAGTAGCATTAGTTGATGTTTTACTAAATATGAAATCTTGTGCATATGAAACGAATTCAAGTTGTACCCAGCTGGTCGTTCCGGGACTCTGGCGGTAACCAGTTGAATCCTCAGTTATTTTCGCTATTAGCTGCGATACATGAGACAGGCAAGCTCACGGCGGCAACTGCACAAATCGGCATATCCTACCGTCATGGTTGGAATCTTCTGAACACCTGGGCGGCGTTTTTTGGTCTGCCGCTGGTGGATATGCAAAAGGGCAAAGGGGCAACCCTGTCCGGGCTTGGGGAAAAACTACTCTGGGCGGAACAGCGGGTGCTGGCACGCCTCGAACCTCAGTTAGACAGTCTGGCTTCAGAGCTTAATTTGGAGATTCACCGCGCTCTGGAAGGGGTGAGTCCGCTACTGCGTCTGCATGCCAGTTACGGTTACGCGGTTGCGTTGCTACCAGGATTTTCTGACGATATTCAACTGGACCTACAGTACAAAAGTGCCGAAGACGCATTGGCCTCGCTGAGTCGGGGGGTCTGTGATGTCGCCGGTTTCCATGTGCCGGTTAATGGCCGGGAAGGGGGGATGAGTGATGCGCTCTATGAAACCTACAGTCGTCATTTGAAACCCCGGGTGCATAAGATCATTAAGTTTATTACCCGCCAGCAGGGGCTGATGGTTAAACCTGGCAATCCTAAACAGATAACCGGGCTTAAAGACCTGTTAGGTAAAGATGTAAAATTCATCAACCGACAGAAGGACTCCGGCACCCGTGCACTGCTGGATGAACTGCTACGCCAGCAAGGGATTAACAGTAAAAAGATCAGTGGCTTTGCCGATGAAGAATTCACCCACTCAGCCGTGGCTGCCTTTGTTGGCGCCGGTATGGCGGATGTAGGTATGGGCGTCGAAGCAGCTGCCCGTCAGTTTGGTCTTGACTTTATACCGTTATCTTCTGAATATTACCTGTTGGTGTGCCATAACAAAACCTTGAAGCAGGAAGCGATGGTGCGGTTGCTGGAAAGTATTCGTGGGGAGGCGTTTCAGCAGGCGGTACAGCAATTACCGGGGTACTCGCCGGATCACTGTGGTGACGTTGTATCGGTGGATCAGGTCTTTAGTCGTTAAGACCCAATGCAACTTATCGTTTACGAACAATAGTTTTTATATTTAATAACTTAGTGATGTGATTAACTGATATCACTGCTTTAATTTATTTGATACTGAAGCCAAAACGAGATCTGAACCATGCTTCACCTACCTTTGTTGAACGCGTTAAAAACGTTTGTAGTCGCAGGGCATTACCTTAACTTTACTAAAGCCTCTGAGGATCTGCTGGTTTCACCTTCGGCGGTGAGTCATCAGATTCGGGTGCTGGAAGATTATCTTGGTTTTAAGCTGTTTATTCGCCAAAACCGTACATTGACTCTTACTATCGATGGTGCGCATCTGCATGCCGCGTTGGAAGGGCCTTTTGATCAGATCGCCAGGGCGCTTCAAGACACCCTGCATAACCGGGGGCGGGAGTCGCTCAATATCGCCTTACGGCCTTTTCTGTCGAGTGCCTGGCTGGCCCCGCGATTGAATAATTTTTGGGGGCTTAACCCAAAAATTGAGATCGACCTGACTCATACCATTAAAGTACCGGACTTCATGACGGATAATGTCGATCTGGGTATTGTTTGGGGCAAAGGGGACTGGCCGGATATGGAGGCCAAGTTTTTACTGCCGGGGGATCTGACGCCTATCTGCAGCGCCAGTCTTATAGAACAGCAGGGGCGGCCCAAAACGCCTGCTGATCTCTGTGATTATACTTTGATTCATGATGAGGATCGTTCCGCCTGGGATGCCTGGCTGGAGAAGTCCGGTGCGGGTAATGTCAGTTGTAAGGCCAATCTGATTATCGACGATACGAATGTTCGGGTGCAATCCATCATCAATGGTCAGGGGATCATGTTAGGTTGTCCAACCTTGCTTAAGCGGGATCTGGAAGAAGGCCGATTGGTGCAGTTGTTTGATATCTGTCTGGATACCTACTCCTATTATCTGGTGTACCCTAAAAAAATGCAGTTGACCCGTAATATGGAAACCTTTGTTAACTGGATTTTGCAGCAAACCGATGACAAGTCTTTCTCACAGTAGGGTCAATTTTATTCATTGAAGTCACAAATTAGCGGTTGTTTTAGCCTGTTTTAACGCCGCTATATTCCCCTTTTTACTCCTCATATAAGTGCTGGTGTGTCCGTTTTTATAATGAAAACAACGTCTTGATATATATCAAGGGAGCTCGCAACGTTTTTTTATTTATGACTATGAGTTTATTTTACTTGGTATGAATCCAGCTCACAGTTCCTTGAGTACCCCTTCATGGTAAGGCGAAAAAATTGTGACATTATTGATCTGGATCTAAGGAATCGGCTGAAAAGGTCAGATCACTTCAACTTTACAGATGAAGAAAATAACTACCTCGCCGGTATCTGGAAGTTCTTTGTTGAAGAAGAGTTTTGTGGATTAGTCTAAAGCAGTTCTACTGCTGATCCTCAAATGCCCTGTCAATAATAATAATATTTGAACTGCTGTAAGTGGTTCGACAATTTGGGATACGACAATGATTAAAAAAATAACTACTACATTGGGTCTGTCTGCAGTTTTATCGGTTGCCTTGGCATTGCCAGCCAGCGCTGGAACAGTGATCTGGGATATGCCTAACGAATATCCTTCAACTTCAGTTCAGGGTGAGGGTGACAAATACTTTGGTGTTCAGCTGAAGAAGACATCTAAGGGTGAAATTGAAATTGCGCATCACTTTGGTGGTGCGTTAGGTCTGAAATCTAAAGACCAGCTGGATGCGGTAGGCGACGGCGCTGTTGTGTTGGCGAATACCTTTATTCCGCCACTAGGGGGTGTTGATCCAATCTTCCTACTGTCTTCTTTGCCTTTCCTGAGCTCGAATACTGAAGAAGCTAAAACATTGTACGATGTGGCTAAACCTGAGTATCAGCGTGTACTGGCTAAGTATAATCAGAAATTGTTGTACGCATCTCCATGGCCTTCAAGTGGTTTGTGGGGTAAGGAAGCACTGACTAATAACGAAGCGGTTAATAACCTGAAAATGCGCACCTATGACGCTAACGGTACTAAGGTGTTTCGTAATGCTGGTTCTTCACCCATTCAGCTGAGCTGGGCGGATATCGTACCGCAGCTGAGTACTGGCGGTATCGATGGTGTACTGACTTCAATCGAAGCCGGTCTGAGCGGTAGCTTCAATGACTATGTATCGCATTTCACTGCGCTTAACTACGACAGCACTATTAACCTGATAACTATGAATCTGGATACCTGGAATGGCCTTTCTCCTGAGTTGCAGCAAGCAGTGACTGACGCGGCGACTGAGACCGAAGCACATGTCTGGAATAACACCGGCAACGTGGTTCAGGAAGCTTATGCCGCTGGCCGTGAAAAGGGTCTGACTATTGTTGAAGATGTGCCTACTAACTTCCGTTCAGAGCTGCAGTCTGCGGCTCAGCCTGTGATTCAGGAATGGGTGAAGAAGATGGGTCCTAAAGGTGAAGAATTACTGTCTCAGTATCATGCTGCGGTAGCAAAGAAGGTTGCCTCTAACTAGTCTGTTTGTCTGTTTCACTACGCAGGCCGGGAATCGCCCGGTCTGCTTTTTTAATCTGAACTGTTCTGTGCTTGCCGATGTGGTACGGGCTTATTGTGTCCGCTAATCTGCTTCGGTCATAACAATAACAAACGTTAAGACGGGTGTGGCTATGAGAACCGATTCAAATGTTTTGCAGTTGTTAGCTGCGCTGTTTATCCGCTTCGCTTCATTTTTGGCTAAAGCTGGGGCAGTGCTGGCGGTAATGCTGATGGCCGGTATGACTCTGCACGTGATTTTAGAAATTTCGTTGCGGGCTTTTTTCAGTACTTCAACCTTTGTTCTGGATGAGTTTGTTGGCTACGGTGTTGCGGCAATGACCTTTATGGCGTTGGGCTATACCTTTGAAAGTAATACCCTGATCCGAGTGAATATTCTGCTGACACGGGTTCGCAGTAGGCTTGGTCGTCAAATTATCGAGATCCTTTGTGTGAGTGCCGCTCTGGTACTGACTTCGTATATCGCGTTGTATTTTTGGAAGAGTGTTGCCCGAAATATTGAGCGGGGTTCAACCAGCGAGACTATCGCTGCGGTACCTCTGTGGATTCCAGAAGCCTTTGTTTTACTGGGGCTAGCGATCTTTATTATTCAGATGCTCGCCTACGTTGTGCGGGTGGTTTCAGGCCAGCGACTGCTGAGTGAGCAAGACTGACCTACAGTCGCAACTATAACAATTATAAGAGAGTCTGCTATGGACGTTTTAATGACAATGGGCATTATGCTTGCCCTTATCATACTGTTTCTTGGTGTTGGGGTCTGGGTGTTTGTTGGCCTGTTTTTGGTCGCAATAACAAGTTTGACCCTGATCGCTGATTTTCCACTTGATCGGGTTGGTTATATTGCCCGGTCTGTCATCTGGCGCAGTTCCAGTGCCTGGGAGTTGTCTGCCATTCCCCTCTTTATCTGGATGGGAGAGATTATCTTCCGTACTGATATTTCTGACCGGTTGTTCCGTGGCCTGTCACCGTTTGTGCAGTGGATGCCGGGTCGGTTACTACACACTAATGTGTTGGGCTGTACCTTATTTGCAGCGGTGAGTGGTTCTACTTCTGCGACGACGGCTACGGTGGGTAAAATCACGACAACAGCACTTGCTGAGCGTGGTTATGACAATTCACTGGCGGTAGGTTCGCTGGCGGGTGCCGGTAGTTTAGGACTGCTGATTCCACCGTCAATAGTGATGATTATCTACGGTGTTTTGGCCGAAGTTTCGATCGCGAAGCTTTTTGCAGCAGGTATTATGCCGGGTCTGCTAGTTGCTTTTTTGTATTCATCTTACATCATCGTTCGCTGCACGATTAACCCTGAGTTAGCGCCCCGTTCGGAAGAAAAACTGACGCTGAGACGGCTGCTTAGTGGTCTAAAAGATCTGATACCGATAATCACCCTTATTTTTCTGGTACTGGGTGGTATTTATAGCGGTATCGCAACGCCATCGGAAGCCGCAGCGGTCGGTGTGGCAGCAACCTTTGTGCTGGTTATCTGTATGGGTAGCTTCTCCTGGGACATCGTTATTGAAGCGGCAATGGGGGCGGTAAAAACCTCCTGCATGGTGTGTTCAATTCTGATCTCAGCAGCGTTTTTGTCGACGGCTATCGGCTATCTGCATATTCCAGTTGAACTGGTGAAAATGATAGAGAGCCTGGCCTTGTCCCCTTATGCGTTACTAGGGATTCTGGCTCTGTTTTACATTTTGTTGGGTTTCTTCCTCGATGGTATTTCTATCATTGTAATGAGCCTGCCAATTACACTGCCGCTGATTTTACAGGCCGGATTTGATCCGATCTGGTACGGGGTATTTCTGGTACTGATGGTTGAGTTGGCACAGATGACTCCACCGGTTGGCTTTAACTTGTTTATTTTGCAGGGTCTGACCGGTCAGTCGATTGGTAAAGTAGTAAAGGCGGCATTCCCGTTTTTCTTACTGATGTGTTTGGCAGTAGTGATTGTCAGCTTTTTCCCGCAGGTCGTATTGTTCCTGCCGAATATGATGTAAGGAATGAAAACAATGAGCTTGCCGCAAATTAATAAAATTCTGTATACGACTTCGTTGGGGCCTTATACCCGTTCTGTTTATCGTCATGCCATTCAATTGGCGCAGCAAAACCAGGCTGAATTGGTAATGTTGCACGTGATCAACCCGGTGGGTGAGCTGGGTGAAGCGCTGATTCGTCAGTATCTGCCTCAAGATCTGGTGAAAAAGGTGCATGATGAAGGGATCTCAAAGGTGATGGGGCAGATGGAAGAACGGGTTCAGCGGTTCTTTGATGAAGAACTAGAGAATCTGGATATAAAGGTGAAAATGAATGTCACGCCGAAAGTGGTTGAAGGCAATCATGATGAAGCCATTCTGGCTACGGCGAAACAGGAGCAGGTTGATCTGATTGTCATGGGTACTGAGAATAAACTGGGCTTACATAGTCAGAGCCATACCACTCAGCAAGTGATTAAGAGAGCAAAAGTGCCAGTCTTGGTCGTTCCAACAGGTAAAGATTACAACCGTTAATCCAGGTTGTTCAGCATCAACTTAGTATTAAAAAAGCCGGCTTTTGCCGGCTTTTTTTGTATCTGTCTTGTCGTTTTGGCTAGGCTAGCTGTTCAATGGTTCGTTCAGCTCAATAATGTAACCGTCTGGATCGAATACAAAACCTAGCATCCGGGTGCCGTGATTCATCGATTTAGCTGGGCTTTTTATGTTTACGCCTTCAGCTTCCAGATATTTCATCGCTGCTGATACATCTTCAACATTGAATGCAATATGGCCATAAGCTTCACCTTTATCGTAAGGTGTTTTTGTATCCCAGTTATTTGTTATCTCGATTGTTGTGGTTTTATTTTCAGGGCCGTATCCAATAAAAACATTAGTAAATCTTCCTTCGGGGTACTCGTTCTTTCTTAATATTTTCATGCCCATTATGCGAATGTAAAAATCTAAAGATTTTTCAAGATCAGCAACTCTTATCATCGTGTGGTCAAGATTAAATTTAATTTTTTCAGACATTATTGTGCTCGTTTAAATCGATTGTTAATGATGAGAATTTTACAAGATAAATGCGTGGTTTTACCCTTAGCTGTGCTCAACTATCGTTGAATTATACTTGCTTTAAGGCCCCGTAATAGCAGTGTATCTTTGGTGGTGTGAGTGAAATTCAAAGATCGAATTAAGATAGGTTCTTCTTTGAGCTTGGCTCATAGATCTTTGAAATATACTTTGTTCTTAAAGTGCTGTTTTTTTGAGACTATTAAGTTTCTGGATTTAAAGTTTTACTGAATTAGTTTTTGACTAATAAGTAATACTTTTAATCAATTAATATATTAATAATCGCGACGGGAGTCTTGCTGAGATGACTAAAAAAATAATAAAAAGCCCAATCTCTATTTCGGAATTTGATGCTAGTTATAGTGATGGTGGTCCGGTTTATTCATTACCGCCAGAATGTTTTACGGGTGAAGATTTTTATAAGTTCGAACTGAATGCTGTCTGGGGTCATGAGTGGTTTTGTGTTGGCCGTGCGAATGATATTCCTAAAGCGGGTGATTACTACACTATTGATGTCGGTGAAGACCCTTTGATCGTTATTCGTGATCGTAGTGGCTCAGTTAATGTCGTTTCGAATGTATGTCAGCACCGCGGCATGTTGATTGTTGAAGGTCAGGGTAATACCCGTCGGCTACGCTGTCCTTTGCATGCCTGGGTTTACAGCACTAGCGGTGAACTCGTCACGGCACCGGGTCTGACCGATAAGGACGAAGAAGATTTTAATATTAAAGATGTCTGTCTGCCGAAGATTCGTACCGAGATCTGGGAAGGCTTCATCTTTATTACTTACGATGAAAGTCTGCCTCCACTGAGCGATCGTTTGGCTAATTTAGGCGAGCAGCTGGGCAATTATAAGTTGTCTGAGTTGCGCTCATTTGAGCCTCTGAAGATGGAAGCGTTCGACTGGAACTGGAAAATTTTCAATGACGAATGTTACCACTGTTCAGTCCTGCATGGTGGTTCATGGGGTGAGATGTATCCGCTGCCACCAGGTAGTGTCGATGAGAAGGCTAAGTACAATGATGTCGAAAAAGGTTTGGTGGCATACAACCTGATCAGCCCGCATAAAGACGCTGCGCCAACGCATACAGGTTCTATCCTACAGCCGCCGATGGCGAGCCTGACCGATCAGGAACGTGAGCAACTGTCTTATATCACAGTGTCACCGAATATGTTTCTGGTGGCGATGCCAGACAAGGTGAAGTTCTTCATCTGGCTGCCTAAAGGTGCGACCGAATCCTGGTATGGAGTGTCCTGGATGTATCCAGAATCGACGCTTGCACGCGATGATTTCCAGAAAAACTTTCAGCAGGAACATGACGATCTGTGGCAGGTAATGGAAGAGGATCTGTTTGCCTGGAAGGCGATGCAGAAAGGTATGCACTCTAAACATGCCCCCCGTGGTCGCCTGACCTCTGAAGAGCAGGTTATCCAGCGTCTGCAGAACTGGTTGGTTGATATGTACCGGGCAGAAGATAAACGCGCGGATGCTCAGTTGGCTGAGGCCGAATAAACGGGTCGTTGATTCGATTCCAGTAATAAGAAAGATGGGCGGTCTGGTTGTTCTATGCCAGTCAGACCGACCCAGCTTTGAGACGGATTCCTGTCTTCAGCGTTGTCTGAAGATGGGGGCTTTTAAAGGGTGATCTCATGGCAACGACTAATCAAATATTGGTAAAAGTGACTGCAAAGCAGCCACTGACTGAAGATGTGGTAGGACTGACACTGGCCGCTGTGAACGGTGAGCCATTACCGCAATGGCAACCCGGTGCACATATTGAACTGGCGCTTGAAACCTGTACTGATGCCGCAGGCAATGTTGATGTGGATAATGTCATATTGCGGCAGTACTCGTTGTGCAGCGATCGTAACGATACTAGTCAGTGGCAGGTGGCGGTTTTACGCGAAGAAGGTGGCCGGGGTGGCTCGCTGTTTATCCATAACCAGATACAGCAGGGCGATACGCTGAAAGTATCTGAACCGCGTAATCATTTTCCTTTTAAACCTCGCAAAAAATGTTTATTCATCGCTGGTGGTATTGGTATCACACCTATGTTGCCGATGATTCAAGAGGCTGAAACCAACGGGCTCGATTGGCGTCTCGTGTACCTGTCCCGTGAACGTAGTCGTATGTCCTGTCTGGAAAAACTGGCGCATTATGATCAGTCCCGCATCACCCTCAACGGTGATAAAGAGGATGGCTACATTGATCTGCCAGGGCTATTAGCCACCTGCGATGCTGATACATCGGTCTACTCCTGTGGTCCTCAACGACTTCTGGATACGCTAGAACAGCAATATGCAGAACAGTCCAGTGACAGCTGGAGTCTGGATATTGAGCGCTTTGCGGCGGGGCCGGTGGACAGTTTCGGAGCTGCGTTTGATGTGGTGATTAACAGTACCGGACAGCGTATCCGTATACCTGAAGGTGCATCGGCACTGACGGTATTGCGTGAAGCGGGTATTAAAATTCCCACCTCCTGTGGTGATGGTATCTGTGGTTCCTGTGAAACCGGTGTGCTATCTGGCGTGCCTGATCATCGTGATTCTATCCTTTCTGAAGATGAAAGGGCTGATAACGACTTCATGATGCTGTGTGTTTCGCGGGCGATCTCTCCTGAACTGATTCTGGATCTTTAAGCTGAGCTGTTTGATCGAAAGAGCTGGCGGGAAAATATTGTCCGCCCTGCAGTGCTGAGCAAAAAATTAGGTAACTTTATGTCTATTAAGCGTGTTGTTGTGACCGGTGGTGCTGGTCGTGTGGGGGGCTATGTTGTCCGCCAGTTATTGAAAAGTTATGAGGTTGTCATCGCCGATCTGGTTGCGGGAGATAGCGGTGTTGAATATATAGAAGCTAATGTGATGGATCTACCGCAGTTACGTAAAGCGTTTGAGGGTGCTGATGCGGTAGTACACCTGGCGGCACTGGACTATGACTGGAACTGTGCACCCGAAGAATATATCGACGTCAATGTGCGCGGTACCTGGCATGTCCTGCAAGCGGCGTCAGAGATGAAGGTACAGAAAGTAGTGCTCTGTTCCAGTGTCTCGGCCTGCGGCCTGAGTGAGATGCGTTCGGATTGGCAGCCCGTTTCTCTGCCGATAGATGAAAACCATGAGAATAAACCGGTTCAGGCTTACAGCGTTTCCAAGATCGTTATGGAGCAGATGGCAAAGAGTTTTGTTGATGGCACCGATATGGATGTGATCTGTCTGCGCCCACTGGCGGTCGTGTTGGATGAAAGTCTTGAACAATATATCGAGTTTGTTGACGCACCTGATCGTCACTGGTTGTTTTACTACGTGACCGCTGAAGATGTGGCAACAGCATTTGATTGTGCTCTGAAAGCAGACGGTTTGCGCTTCGGGACGTTCTTCCTCAGCGCGGATGATACTTCGCACCCTAAACCAACGCTGGAGTGGTATGCGGATGTGATGGGTGATCTGCCAGAGGTAACAATTCCAAGGCGTTTTCAAGAAAACCCGCGCGCCTCTGTGTTTTCTAGTTCAGCGGCCAAAGAGTTGCTTGGCTGGCAGCCAACTTCTAATTTTGAACAGATGCGGGCTAAAGCTAAAGCGCGTGCCTGATAGCCGCATCAACAGCCTGCAAATAACAAGAAATATGACTAAAGGATCTATGCTAT
>JAGPUU010000161.1 GCA_018067325.1 Amphritea sp. | reverse complement strand
GCGCTGCGTGATGACACTATTCTGGTTTCGGTGATGCACGTGAATAACGAAATCGGTGTGATCAATGATATTGCGGCTATCGGTGAGATTACCCGGGCTAAAGGTGTCTTGTTTCATGTTGATGCTGCTCAGAGTGCAGGCAAGGTCGAGATTGACATTGCTGCAATGAAGGTTGATCTACTCTCTCTATCTGCTCATAAGATGTACGGCCCGAAAGGTATGGGAGTGCTTTATGTACGTCGTAAGCCGCGGGTACGCCTGGAAGCGCAGTTGCATGGTGGTGGTCATGAGCGTGGTATGCGTTCTGGCACACTTGCGACACACCAGATTGTTGGCATGGGTGAAGCCGCTGCGATCGCAAAGGCTGAAATGCATCAGGAGCATGAACGTATTACTGCCCTGCGGAAACATTTTTGGGATGGCCTGGCTGATATGGAAGAGATCTTTCTGAACGGTTCTGAAGGGCAGCGTTATATTGGTAATATGAATGTCAGCTTTAACTATGTTGAAGGTGAGTCATTGCTGATGTCCTTGAAAGATCTGGCGGTCTCATCAGGTTCTGCCTGTACATCGGCGAGCCTTGAACCTTCCTATGTGCTACGGGCGTTAGGCTTGAGCGATGAGATGGCGCATAGCTCTATTCGCTTCTCTATTGGTCGCTTTACGACAGAACAAGATATTGATGAAGCTGTTGTTGAGATTCGCACAGCAGTGAGTAAGCTCCGCGAACTATCTCCGTTGTGGGATATGTATAAAGACGGTGTGGATTTAAGCAAAGTTGAATGGGTTCATCACTAAATATTTAGTGATGAAGCCGCTTTAGGAGGTCGTTATGGCTTATAGTGAACAAGTTATCGATCATTACGAGAACCCTCGTAATGTCGGAAAAATGAATGATTCTGATGATAATGTTGGTACCGGCATGGTGGGAGCGCCTGCCTGTGGTGACGTTATGCGTCTGCAGATTAAAGTCAGCGATGAGGGTATCATTGAAGATGCTAAGTTCAAGACTTACGGCTGCGGTTCTGCAATAGCTTCAAGCTCGCTGGTAACAGAGTGGGTTAAGGGTATGAGTCTTGATGAAGCTCAGGAACTAAAGAATACTACAATTGCTGAAGAGCTGGCGTTGCCGCCGGTTAAGATTCACTGCTCGGTTTTGGCAGAAGATGCGATTAAAGCAGCGGTTGCCGACTATAAAGATAAGCGGGCTAAGAAGTAATAACTGAGCTCAGGGCTCAACGGAGTAAGCGGATTCATGGCAATTACAATGACACCTGCTGCGTCTCAGCATGTTAGCAAATATTTACAGACCAGAGGGCATGGGCTGGGCATACGCTTGGGTGTGCGTACTTCAGGCTGTTCAGGCATGGCTTATGTGCTGGAATTTGTTGACGATACCCATGATGAAGATGAGGTGTTTGAGACCGAAGGCGTTAAAGTGATTATCGATCCGAAAAGTCTTCTTTATCTTGATGGTACAGAGTTAGACTTTGTTAAAGAGGGTCTTAACGAAGGGTTTAAATTTATTAACCCTAACGTTAAAAATGAGTGCGGATGCGGCGAAAGCTTTAACATTTGAGTTCCTATCTTCTTTATCTGCTGGTTATATGATGGATATTACCCAGAACTATTTCGAATTTTTAGCTCTGCCGGTGACTTACCAGCTAGATCTACAGTCGTTATCTGAACGAAACCGGGAGCTGCAAAAAACGCTGCACCCGGATCGTTTTGCTCATCTTTCGGATCGGGAGCGCAGGCTCTCGGTGCAATACACTGCTTATCTTAATGAAGCGGTGTCTACTCTGAAAAGTCCTCTGACTCGTGCGCAGTATCTGTTGAAAATGGAAGGTATTGATACTTTTTCTGAAACGCAGGTCCAACTTGAGCCGATGTTTTTGATGCAGCAGATGGAGCTTAGAGAAGGGCTTGAATCTGTTCGCGAGGCATCAGACCCTGATGCTGTGTTGTTGGCCTTGCAAGCGACGGTTGATGGTGAGATGAAAGCGTTACGTAGTCAGTTTGATGGTTTCTATCAACAATCCACTCCGACCTCCCTTGATGCTGCCGCTGTCTGTGTCAGAAAAATGCAGTTTATTGATAAACTGGGCCGTGAAATTGAGGCCCTGGAAGATCAACTTTTCGATGAATAAATAAATATGGCGTTATTGCAGATTGCAGAACCGGGACAAAGTCCTGAGCCCCATCAGCGAAAGCTGGCGGTTGGCATTGATTTAGGTACAACTAATTCGCTTGTTGCTTCCGTCCGTAGTGGCGAGGCAGCCACTTTACCGGATGAGGGGGGTAGTCACCTGTTGCCCTCTGTTGTGCGTTATACCGATCAGGGGGTTGTTGTTGGACAGGCTGCTTTGGCGCAAGCTGCGGTTGATCCTTTCAATACCATCATGTCGGTCAAGCGATTGATGGGCCGTGGTGCGGTAGACCTGAAGGGCTTGCAGGGCGAGGCGGTCTATCGTTTTGCTGATACTGATGGTGGTATGCCTTATCTTCAAACGGTTGCTGGCGATAAAAGTCCTGTAGAAATTTCTGCTGAGATACTTAAAACGCTTAAGGCCCGTGCTCGTGCCTCTCTGGAAGGAGAGTTGGAAGGTGCGGTGATCACTGTGCCGGCTTATTTTGATGATGCTCAGCGCCAGGCAACTAAAGATGCGGCCCAGCTTGCCGGAATAAAAGTACTGCGCCTCCTGAATGAGCCGACTGCAGCTGCAGTGGCTTATGGTTTGGATCAGGGTGCTGAGGGTGTAATCGCCGTTTATGACCTGGGTGGTGGTACTTTTGATATATCCGTTCTACGGCTCAATAAAGGTGTTTTTGAGGTTCTTTCTACCGGAGGTGATAGTGCCTTGGGCGGGGATGACTTTGATCTGGCGCTGGCGCAGTGGTTTCTACAGCAATTAGGCGGCGCTGAAGTGATTGCTGGTGAGTCTCGTTATCTGACTGAGAAAGCGCGTTGGACTAAAGAACGCCTGACTGAGAACGCAACAGTGGTCGTGGATCTGGATCACGCGGGTCAGAAAGTTTCTTTGGAAGTAACCCGGGAGCTGTTTGACGGGTTGGTGGAGACGTTGGTCAATAAAACCGTCAGAGCTTGCCGTCGGGCGTTGAAAGATGCTGGCGTGAGTACTGATGAAGTGCTCGAAGTTGTAATGGTTGGTGGTAGCACCCGGATGCCGGTTATTCGTGCTCGGGTGGAGCAGTTTTTTGAGCGTCAGCCGCATATTGATATAGATCCGGATCGCGTTGTAGCGGTGGGTGCTGCGATTCAGGCGGATGTGCTGGCGGGAAATAAACCTGACAGTGAGATGCTGCTGCTGGATGTGCTACCGCTGTCTTTAGGTCTCGAGACTATGGGTGGATTGGCTGAGAAAGTTATCCATCGTAATACATCGATCCCTGTCGCGCGCGCTCAAGAGTTTACGACTTACCAGGACGGCCAGACCGCAATGATGGTTCATGTGGTGCAGGGTGAGCGTGAATTGGTTGATGATTGTCGCTCTCTGGCGCAATTTGTTTTGCGGGGGATTCCGCCGATGGCTGCTGGTGCGGCTAAAATTCGGGTTGCGTTTCAGGTGGATGCCGATGGTCTGTTGAGTGTTTCTGCGAAAGAGCTATCGACAGGTATTGAAAGTGAAATTCAGGTGAAGCCTTCCTATGGCTTGGCGGATAACGAAATTGCTGAGATGCTTAAGGCGTCTTACAGTTGTGCTGAAGGAGATATGGCTGCGCGTAACCTGCGTGAACAGCAGGTTGAAGCTGATCGCTTGCTTCACTCACTTGAGCAGGCTATTTCAGCAGATGGTAAGCAATTATTATCTGAAGGTGAGCTAATTCACCTGCAGGAACAGATGGTTATTTTGTTTAGCCTTCGTAATGGTACAGATTCCGCTTTGATTGAGCAGGGTGTGAAGGTGTTGGCTCAGGTTAGCGACTTCTTTGCTGCTCGACGTATGGATCTGAGTATTAAGAATGCCCTTAAAGGGCATAGTATCGATGAGATTGAGGGAAATTCCTGATGCCGCAGATTATTATTTTGCCCCACGAAGAGCTTTGTCCGGACGGTATGGTGATCGAAGCAGAGGCGGGCGAAACTATCTGTGATGCCGCTCTGCGTGAAGGGATAGAGATTGAGCATGCCTGCGAAAAGTCCTGCGCATGCACTACCTGTCATGTGGTTGTGCGTGAGGGATTTAGTTCGTTGGAAGAGTCTGATGAGCTGGAAGACGATATGCTGGATAAGGCCTGGGGGCTGGAGCCTGAGTCGCGTTTAAGTTGCCAGGCGGTAGTTGCTGATGAAGATATTGTGGTGGAAATACCTAAGTACACCATCAATCAAGTTTCTGAACGGCATTAACTTAGCGCTGTAATCGTTTGTAGGAGATCGCTATGAAGTGGGTAGATGTTTACGATATTGCTATCGAACTTGATGAAAAGTATCCGGATACTGATCCGTTAACTGTGAGTTTTCCTGATCTTTATGAGTGGGTTATGGCGCTTGAAGGTTTTGATGATGACCCTGATCGGTGTGGAGAAAAGGTGCTGGAAGGGATTCAAATGGCCTGGATCGAAGAACGTCAGTGAATGATTCTGAAAAAGCCCGCTAATGCGGGCTTTTTCATCTCTGGGGGTGCTGTTAAGTGAGCAGCCCTTAGCGTATAATTGCGCGTTTTCTTTTTCTAGGAAGCCTGAGACTTTAGTCTGTGGGCTTCGTAACGCCCTGAACTTTATACTGAGGATGAATAGCACATGGCTATCGAACGTACTTTTTCTATCATTAAGCCTGATGCAGTAGCAAAAAATGTTATTGGTAAAATCGTTTCTCGCTTTGAGTGTAACAGCTTAAAAATTGTTGAGATGCAGCTGAAGCAGTTGTCTCGCGAAGAAGCTGAAGGTTTCTACGCTGAGCATAAAGAACGCCCTTTCTTTGGTGATCTGGTTGAGTTCATGACCTCTGGTCCTGTTGTTGTTCAAGTGCTGGAAGGTGAGAACGCAATCGCCCTGAACCGCGAGCTGATGGGTGCTACTAACCCACAGGAAGCTGCTGAAGGTACTATCCGCCGTGATTTCGCTCAGTCAATCGATGCGAATGCTGTACACGGTTCTGACTCTGCTGCTTCTGCAGAGCGCGAGATTGCTTACTTCTTCGGTAAGTAATCCCAGCGGGCCGCTATTTGGTGGCCCGTCATTTCATGAAAGTTGAGGCCGTTATGACCGAATCCATCAAAAAAACTAACCTGCTAGGGTTCTCGCCAAAGAAATTGGAAGAGTTCTTTGTCAGCATTGGCGAAAAGCCTTTCCGCTCGACACAGGTGCTGAAATGGATTCATCAATTTGGTGCTAGCAGCTTTGATGAAATGACTAATATCAGTAAGGCGCTCCGCGAGAAGTTGAGTGAGGTGTCTGAAATTCGTGAACCTGAAGTGTTGGTTCAGAATATCTCCAAAGATGGTACTCGTAAGTGGGTTATACAGCTGGACGGCGGTTCTGCTGTCGAGGCAGTGTTGATTCCTGAGAATGGACGGGCGACCCTCTGTGTTTCTTCTCAGATCGGTTGTTCCCTGAATTGTAGCTTCTGTTCGACGGGTAAACAGGGTTTCAATCGAAACCTGAGTGCTGCTGAGATAATTGGTCAGGTTCGGGTTGCTATTCGTTCCTTTGGGCCCTTTGATCCATCCGGTAATCGTCGGGTAACCAATGTTGTGTTGATGGGTATGGGCGAGCCGTTGATGAACTTCGATAATGTTGTCGATGCTATTCACTTGATGATGGAAGATAATGCCTACGGGTTATCTAAGCGTCGGGTAACGCTGAGTACCGCGGGTGTCGTGCCGCAAATTGATAAGTTGGGAGAGGTTACGGATGTGTCTTTAGCCATCTCCCTGCATGCTCCAAATGATGAGTTGCGGGATCAGTTAGTCCCTATCAATAAGCGCTATCCGATTAACGAATTGATTGACGCATGTAATCGTTACATGGAAGGCTTAAACGATAAACGGGTGATTACGGTCGAATATACTATGATGGCCGGGATTAATGACCACCCAAGTCAAGCAAAGCAGTTAGTTAAGGTGTTAAAGCGTTTACCCTGCAAGCTAAACCTAATACCATTTAATCCGTTTCCTAACTCTGGCTATGAGCGCCCGAATGACGATACTATCCAGGCCTTTAAAATGGTGATGGTCAAAGCTGGAATTATAACGACAGTGAGGCGTACCCGCGGTGATGATGTTGATGCTGCTTGTGGTCAGTTGGTTGGCCAGGTAATAGACCGAACTCGCCGCAGTGAAAAGTATATACCGTTAAAAGATGCGAGTGGGGTGCAGCAGGAGCCCTCTCGTTAATTGATAGAATGTAAAGCTATCTCGCCAGGAGTAAATAAGATTGAAAGGTTATCTGATAATACTGATTAGTCTGATTATCTCGGGTTGTGCGAGTCAGGAAGTTACAACGTCTGAGCAAAATGCTCCGCAAGCGTCGCAAGCCTATAGTTCTTTGGGTATGCAATATTTAAGCAGTGGCGATACTGCAAATGCTAAAGTCGCTTTTCAGCGTGCGATTGCAATCGATTCTGATGGTGCTGAGGCCTATAACGGTTTGGCGATGGTGTTTCAGATAGAGGATGAGCCAGAATTGGCTGAAAGCTATTTTCAAAAAGCTATCTCTGCAGAGCCCGATAGTGCCATGATGCATAATAATTACGGTGCTTTTTTGTTCAGCTTAGAGCGCTATTCCCAAGCCTGTAAAGAGCTAGCTCGTGC
>JAGPUU010000142.1 GCA_018067325.1 Amphritea sp. | reverse complement strand
GTTGACACCGCCGGGCAGTTATTGCCGCGTCGGTTGATGAGTACTCAGGACCTGTAATTGAATTTGCTGGTGTGGCCTAGGCGACACCGGCAATCTGACGTTGAACTGACAATATGCTCGGTACAACGCGACTATTAATCCACCACAAATGTGGTGTGCATATTATTTTTTGGAGTTTTAAAAATGGCATTATCTGTAGAAAAGAAAGCTGAGATCGTAGCTGAGTATGCTCGTGGCGAAGGTGACACTGGTTCTCCTGAAGTACAAGTTGCTTTGCTGACTAACAACATTGTTGGTTTGCAGTCTCACTTTAAAGGTCACATCCATGACCACCATTCTCGTCGCGGTCTTATCCGCATGGTAAACCAGCGTCGTAAGCTGCTGGACTACCTGAAGAAGAAAGATGTTACTCGTTACGCTGATCTGATCAAGCGTCTGGGTCTGCGTCGCTAAGATAATGTTCCGGGGTCATCTTTGATGACCCCGGTGCTTTTTAAGATCCGTAAAATTCGGATTTTTATCATGAGTCTGTACAACGTATACACCAACCAGCCTGTACTCTGGTGAACTCTTGAATCGATAAGAGTCCAGCAGAGTACTGGCTAAAAGAGGCCGGTGTTACGTCGCACAGACATTTTTTTATTTTGCATAAAGGTAAGGAATATAATCGTGCCACAAGCAATTACTAAAACGTTCCAGTACGGTAAGCATGAAGTTACCCTGGAAACAGGTCGCATTGCCCGTCAGGCAAGCGGTGCTGTATTGGTTACTATGGGCGGAGTACAGGTTCTGTGTACAGTCGTTGGAGCTAAATCTGCTCGCGAAGGTCAGGACTTCTTCCCATTGGCTGTTCACTATCAGGAAAAGTACTACGCTGTAGGCCGTATCCCTGGTGGTTTCTTCAAGCGTGAAGCGCGTCCATCTGAGAAAGAGACACTGACTTCTCGCCTGATCGACCGTCCAATCCGTCCACTGTTCCCGAAAGGTTACATGAATGAAGTACAGGTTATCTGTACTGTTGTATCTGCGGATAAGATTAACGATCCTGATATCGCTGCACTGATCGGTACTTCTGCTGCACTAGCTGTTTCCGGTATTCCATTCCAGGGCCCTATCGGTGGCGCTCGGGTCGGTTACACTGAAGAAGCGGGTTACTCGCTGAACCCAACTTATGAAGAGCTACAAACTTCCATGCTAGACATGGTTGTTGCCGGTACTTCTGAAGCGGTTCTGATGGTTGAGTCTCAAGCTCAGGAACTGTCTGAAGATGAAATGCTGGGTGCTGTAGTTTATGGCCATCAGCAGATGCAGGTTGCTATCAATGCGATCAACGAATTGGTTGCTGAAGCGGGTAAGCCTCGTTGGGAATATACGCCTGAAGCTAAGAACGAAGCACTGATCGAGCAGGTCCGTGCGTCTGTTGGTGAAGACATTAATGCTGCTTACCAGACTGCTGACAAGATGCAACGTCAGGGCTCACTGTCTGATGCTCGCGCTAAAGTTGTTGCAGCGCTGTGCGGTGAAGAAGGTCAGCCTTCTGCCGGTGAAGTAGGCGATATCTTTAAATCTCTGGAGAAAGAGATTGTTCGTGGCCGCATTATTGATGGGCATCCACGTATCGATGGTCGCGACACCAAGACTGTTCGTGGTATCGAAGTTGAGATTGATGTACTTCGCGGTACTCACGGTTCTTCTCTGTTTACCCGTGGCGAAACTCAATCAGTAGTCACTTGTACACTAGGTACAGCACGTGATCAGCAGATCATCGATGCGATTGAAGGCGAACGCCGCGATCCGTTTATGTTGCACTACAACTTCCCTCCTTACTCTGTAGGTGAAGCAGGACGTGTTGGTTTCACTAGCCGTCGTGAAGTAGGTCATGGTCGTCTGGCGCGTCGTGGTGTTGCTGCGGTTCTGCCATCTCAGGAAGAGTTTCCATACACTATCCGTATAGTGTCTGAGATCACTGAATCTAACGGTTCAAGCTCTATGGCGTCTGTTTGTGGTGCGTCTCTATCTATGATGGATGCGGGTGTACCTCTGAAAGCGCCTGTTGCTGGTATTGCGATGGGTCTGGTTAAAGATGGCGAGCGTTTTGCTGTACTGACCGACATTCTGGGTGACGAAGATCACCTGGGTGACATGGACTTTAAAGTAGCGGGTACCGATGCTGGTGTTACCGCACTGCAGATGGATATCAAGATCACCGGTATTACCGAAGAGATCATGGATATCGCTCTGGAGCAGGCTTATGAAGCTCGTGCTCACATCCTGAAAGAGATGGCTAAGGTTATCGGTTACGCTCGTCCGGAACTACCAGACAATGCGCCAGCGATGACTCTGCTTGAGATCAATCCTGAGAAGATCCGTGACGTTATTGGTAAGGGTGGAGCAACTATCCGTGCCCTGACTGAGCAGACCGGCGCGACTATCGATATCGAAGATAACGGTACTGTTCGCATCTATGCAGCTGATAAAGCTGCAGCCCAGGCCGCTGTTGATAAAGTTAAAGAGATCACTGCTGAAGCTGAAGTTGGTCAGGTATACGAAGGTAAGGTTGTACGTCTGGAAGAGTTCGGCGCCTTTGTTAACATCCTGCCAGGTAAAGATGGTCTGGTTCACATCTCTCAAATCGCTAACAAGCGTATCGAGAAAGTAACCGACTATATCAAGATGGATGATGTGATTAAGGTTAAGGTACTGGACGTGGATCCACGCGGCCGTATTAAGCTGACTATGCGTGATCTGGAAGTTGATGAGTCTGTAGAGTAAACTTGTTTTAGCTCACTGAAAAAGCCCCGCTAATGCGGGGCTTTTTTGTGACTGCAGATTGTGTAGAACGGGAAAAACAGAGAGGTGGGGAGAGGTTATGAAAAAATTACTGATCGGTGGATTGGTATTGCTGCTGGCTGGCTGCGGTGGGGATGAAGTTGGTGATGTATCGCTAGGTTTATTGACGACTAAAGATATTAAACTGAATGTGCTGGTAGACCCGACAATATCGGGCGTGACCTGTCATGTGGCCAGTGTCGAAGCGGATCTGGATTTTTCTGATCCCAGTGATTCCTCAATCGCCTGTCGCCAGACCGGCATTATTTCTCCGGATATGATCGCCGCAATCGATCGCTCAAAAAATGGCGAGATTGTGTTCAGGAAGTCTAAAAGTGTGCTCTTTAAAACGATGAAAGTCAGACGTATTTTTGACGCTGAATCTCAGACGCTGATGTACCTTTCTTACTCGACCAAAGAGATCAATGGTAGTTATAAACATAGTCTCTCCACTGTGCCTTTATGGGGCACGCAGGCATATAACAGCAGTCGCTAGACGGCGCTTCGCTGAAAATTAGCCGCTAGATTGTCGCTTCGCGACTTGGTAGAACGGTGTTTCGCACCTTGCTAGAAAAAGCGCTTTTATGAGCGTTGGAGAGCTGTTGTCTCACGCTGAGCATTTATTGTTCGGTATCCCGGAGCGCAGTGCTGATAAGGCTTACGCGAGTTGTCCCAGTGTTATGCACAGTCTTGTGCGACGAGAAATGGGGATAACTAAAGGCTGCAGTATGATCTCTTCAGATTAACTTGCAGAGCGGTATAGATCCAGATCGGCAATAGAAGGTTGGTCTGCTTTGCTATCACTCTGTGCCAGTGCCCGTAACATACGTCCTGTTATGCAGTTGAAACACTGGGGACCTTTTTGGCTACAGAGTGAGTTTGCACAGGCGTTGAGCAGTAGTTCATGGGCTGCTTGTTGCTGTGTTCTCCCGCTGCCTGAAAAGAGTTCTTCGCAAGTAATAATTCCCTGTTCAAGTAACTCTGATACGGCGCTTCCGCGCCACTCTGCTATCAGGCTGTCAGACAAACCGCTGTGCAACTTAATAACCGGCTCCTTGCGTTCCAGCCAGGCATCAATTCTGAGTGCATTCATCGTTTGATCTCCACTACTCTAAATGATAATGATTCTCATTATGATTGTTTTAGACGCGAATGCAACTACTTTCTGAAGAGCAGTAGCTAGACGTGACTCGTCACTTGCTAGAGCGGCGCTTCGCACCTGCTAGTGGTTAGAAAAAGCATTTATAAGCACATAGGAAAGTGGTTCTCTGAGGTGGGTTTTCAATCCCGCATATTAGCTGCACATTTATTGCTCGCTATCCCGAATCCTAGCACTGATAAGGCTTACGCGAGTTGTCCCACTGTTATGCACAAGCTTGTGCGGGCTAATCTGGGGATAAATATTAGTAGCTTGACGGTGCTTCGCACCTTGCTCGTGGCTAGAACAATCCTTCTTAACTAATGTGAGAAAACGTGCGTGGTAAGTTTGGTTCGGTACACTTAAAAACTGCTTTGGGAGGTAGGTTGGGATGAGGCACGAATCCCAACAATGGTTAGGAGCTGCGCTTATAGGGACAATATGAACCCGAGGTGATGGCGAGTGTCTTAATAAACAGAGGAGACGTATATGAATTGGATTACCCGAACCTTTGTGATGTTGCTTCTGAGTATTGGCCTGAGCTTTAGTGTAAACGCCGGGAAGCTGGGAACCCCGCTGTCCGCTCCTGAATTCACTCAGACCGATGCCGGTAGCTGGTTGAATAGTTCACCGTTATCTTTAAAGGAGCTAAGGGGGAAAGTGGTGATGCTGGACTTCTGGACCTTTGATTGCTGGAACTGTTATCGCTCTTTTCCATGGATGCTTGAGCTTGAGCAGGCGCTAGCTGACGAAGCGTTTACAGTGATCGGTATACATACTCCGGAATTCTCTCATGAGCGCGTCAGGGCTAATGTAAAGGCCAAGATTGATGAATTTGAGCTGCATCACCCGGTGATGATGGATAATAACTTTACCTACTGGCAGATGATGGGCAATAAATACTGGCCAACCTTTTATCTAATCGATAAGCAGGGCCAGGTGCGGTCGATTTATATAGGTGAAACGCATGCGGGGTCTGCGCAGGCGGCAGCGGTCGAAGGAGATATTCGCGAGCTGCTGCGCGAGTAGCTAGAACGGCGCTTCGCGCCTGCTCGTGGCTAAAAAAACCTTCTTGATCAGTGTGTGACAATCTGCGCCGTAAGCCTGCTTCCGTGAAGCTAAAAATTGCTGCTAGTGGTAGGTTGTGATGAGGTACGAATCCCAACAGCAGTAGTTAGATATGACTCGTAACCGTTAGATGTCAGCGCAAGAGCTCTTTGATTTTATGGGGCATGGAATTATACCCTGAGTGCAATTCAGGCAAGGAAGCGGCCTCTGTGTTCGCTATTATTTTTTAACACTGCTCTATGCTCCAGCTATCCTTTTGATGAATATAGACAATACTTATATGCCTTGTTTCAGATTCTGGGAATTAGAGACGAAAAATTTCATTGATTAGCTGTTATGTGGCTTTCGTCGTTTGATCATGGAGAACATGTTATGCCAAGAAGATTAACCCAAACAAAGCCCCACACACATCAAACGCTTAAAAATATGAGTTATGAAAGTATGGTGATTAGCTGGCTTATGTACGATGGCTGGCAGGTGTTCACCCCTATCCTGGATAATGGCCATCAAACCGACATCCTTATTTCTGATGGGCCTAATTACTATAGAATCCAAATAAAAACAGTTGAAGCCTCAGGCGAAGACCATATTGTCGATAATAAGTGGGAAGATAGTAATGTAAATTATGTGATTTATTTTGCTAGAAACTCCACATGGGGGGTTATTGCTCCAGCATTCACAGATAAAAAACGAGCTTTAAATCACGATGAGCATCTTCGCTTTGAGGCGAATAGCCGGACCCAGTTCTTAAAAGTTCTTCATATAATAGATTGAGTGGTCATAAAAAAGCCGTAGGTAATAACTCTACGGCTCTTATCTTTTGCTCTTTCTAGCAGGAAAACGCAGTTTTCCGTTCTAGCCACTCGCAAGGCGCGAAGCGCCGTCTAGCTAGCCGCGCAGCGGCGGTCTAGCTACTTTGTTTCTCCCGCATTACACAATAAAGCCGGAAGCCGTAAACGGTGTACAGGCAGTTCAAAAAGCCGAATACGATATCTAGCAGGCTGCGGAGTAATACCGAATCTATGCCCATGACCTGTAATAGCGCTTCAAGTAGCAGATTACCACCCAACAGTATGACAAAGAGTACCGCCAAACCGTTGACCAGGGGCCAGAAGAATTCAGAGGTGTCGTCCCAGCTGTTTTTCAGTGCCTCTGTTGGACCTGCTTTTTCGATCACACTGTGGTATTCGGAAAAGGCTAAGCGAACCAATACATAGATGCCGGGGATAAAAAACAGAAATAGGCCGATTACAATGCCAAACGCACCGAGCATTTTGGTAATCAGTAGTGGCCACCAACGGGTGAGGCCAATTTTCAGGGCCTCAGTGGTGCTGATAGGCTGTTCGTTGACCACCGATTCAAGATAGGCGATGGTTGCGCCGACATAGATTGGCAGAAAGATCAGGCTGGTTAGATAGAACATCATCAATGAGTTGTTCATCTGCGGATTTTCCGGATCAACCGACTGGATCGCACTCATGCTGATGAGGGTTATCAGGATGATGAAAGGCAGTTGAATCCGCATAATCGGAACTAGATTGGCGCGGAAAAAGAACCATGTTTGTTTCAGGTATAAAGGGACCATAAAGGC
>JAGPUU010000119.1 GCA_018067325.1 Amphritea sp. | reverse complement strand
TATGTATCTCATTTTCCTGAGCCAGCCTTATGATCTGCTCAGCTATTAGCCCCTGGCCCTGTGCTGTAACCTTTGGGGCTCCCTGATGATCGTAGTTCAGGGCAACAGCTTTTTTGTACTCTTCAGTTTTTCGGTTCATACGCGTTAACTTTACCCAGACTAAGTTGTTACATCAATCAGATGTTCAACCCGATTGAGCGCTTTTGGCGCAACCCCTTCGCTGCAATGAATGCCGGTAATACTATACCCCTGACGATACAGTTGGCGGTTGAAATCGGGTAGTTTTTCTTTAAGTTCTTCAGCTGTTTCACCTTTGCTGCACCAGAAATGAGCCGTGATCTGGTGATCATCTTCCAGTATCAGTTCGGCATCAATTTTGCCCTGTTCTTGTAAATCAAAATGTAATCTCACACGCCATAGTTGTTGCCACTCGTCTTCGGAAAGCTGACGTCGGTGTTCTGATATTTTAAGCTCGACGTTATCCAGCTGCTCACCGTTGCGTATTGGCAGGTCCAATGCAAAGAAACGTTCAATCCCACCATCACTACTGATACGGGTGTTTTGGATGCTTTCTAGTTGATTGCTCGTGACCCGACTGAGTAACCCTTTAACTAATTCTTGAAGTTGTTGTCTGGGTAGCTCTGGTAGTTTGTCTGCTTGTTGCAAGAGCTGGCCGAGTTGTTTTTTCATCTCCCCAGTGGGTATCTGGCTCCGAGGGTCGGCCAGGTTACGTTCCGTAAACAGGCCTCCATTTAATAGGTTTTGTTGCACACCAGCCCCTCCTTCTGAAGAAGAACCTGTTTTTACGCCGAACAGGTTGATCAGAGAGCTGAGTATGCTGTTTATTGGGCTTTTTTCAGCACCGACACTGTTGTTGAGTAGCTGCAGTTTAGTCAAAGAGTCTGCGACAGGCTGTTGAGCAGGGAGTACATAGCGCAAAGCATCACTGATATGACGTTCCAGGCTCTGATTTTGGATAGGCGAAGTGAGAGATTGAATCTGAACCTGTTCATTGTTTGTTTTGACCAACAGAACCTTTCCATCAAATGGAAGTGGTTGATTGAGCGTCAAAGGGAGAGTACGGCCATTAATAGTGGCGGTTACACTGTTTGCTCCGTTTTTGCTGCCGGTATGCGCGGTAACACTAATGGTGGCCAGGACGGGTCGGTTAAGAGGGAGAAGCTTGCTCAGCTCAGCTGAAAGACGGGGTGGTAGGTTTGCTGTTGTGGGTGGTAGCCGGGATTGCTCGGCTGTTTGCGGTTGGCCTTTCGGCTGTTGAGTGTTTCCCTTTATTTGAGCGATCGGGTTTTGTTCAGGTGCCCGTGCCTGATTAGCGCCAGGTTGGGTGCCGGCGCCGCTTTGCTGTATCGGTTTAGCCTGGGTTGTAGCGGGTTGGTTCAATGTTGGTAACTGAAGATTGGCAGGCAAGGGGGAAGCTAAGTTCGTGCTTAGAAGGAGTTGTCCTGCGGCCGTGCGGGTGAGTGTTGCGGTGCTTCCGGGTGGCAGTGACTGATTGCTTTTAAGCTGATATAGCTGGTTGCCTAACTGGACCTGAAGGGTGAACTGGTTAGGTCGGGCAGCGTCAGCACTGCTTTGTCTTACTGTAATCTGAGTCGGATTGTTAAGGGGTAGGGCGCGAACGAGTTCAACCGCCGACAGAGATTTACCGGTATTGGTTTGCAGGCTCTGAACGCTTAAAGGATTCAGCATAATGGTTTTTTTAGCGACCTCCGGTATAGCTTCTAGTTCTTTTGACTCAGTTATGCCCTTCAGCACTTTATTTTGTATATAATGCCTTGCTTTCGGCGGATATTGCTAATTATAAAGGTGTATCTGCCTGTTTCGTTTTCTTGAGGTTGTTCTGTTGCCCACACCAAGACTTAAAATTGAGAATTTGTTCTGTGAACGGGACGACCGTGTGTTGTTCGAATCACTCAACTTTGAAGTTAACGCGGGTGAAGTTCTTCAGGTTGAAGGACAAAATGGTAGCGGTAAGACAACACTCTTACGTATTCTGAGTGGTTTGTCTCGCCATTTTGAAGGTGATATCTATTGGCAGGGACAGTCTTTGGATGATTGTGCTCAAGATTATCGCGAATCGTTACTTTATTTTGGCCATCAACCCGGTGTAAAAGCGGTCTTAACTCCTCGGGAAAACCTGCGCTGGTATGCTTCTATGCATCCGGCAATTGATCTGGCAAAACTTGATTATGCATTGGAGAAAGTTGGCCTGAGCGGTTATGAAGACACCGCTTGTCATACTTTATCGGCGGGACAAAATCGTCGTGTCAGTCTGGCCCGTTTATATTTGAGTAGCGCCCCTCTGTGGATTTTGGATGAGCCCTTTACCGCCATTGATAAGCGAGGCGTTGCGGAAAAAGAAGTATTGATTGCCGCCCATGCAGAGCAGGGAGGGACCGTGATATTGACAACTCATCATGAACTAGCAATGGGTGATAAGATTCGGCGCCTTAATCTTGATCAATTAGCGGGAACTTTATGAGCGATACCGTGCCTAATCAACCGGCAGATAGCGGGATGGTCAGTGAGTGTAAGGTTGATGGCCCTTTCTGGGGTGCGTTGAAAAGAGATTTGTTGCTCTCTTATCGCCGTAAAAGTGATTTGGTCAATCCACTGATCTTCTTTTTGATGGTTGCCACATTGTTTCCTCTTGGGGTGAGCCCAGATCCTGGGTTTTTGGCAGATGTTGCCCCAGGGGTGGTTTGGGTCGCTGCTTTATTGGCGACGCTTCTCTCGATGGATAGCTTGTTTCGTTCTGATTTTGAGGATGGGACTTTAGAACAGATATTGCTGAGCCCTCAACCTTTATACATGGTGGTGTTGGCTAAAGTACTGGCTCACTGGATGTTGACTGGATTGCCGTTAACACTATTGGCGCCCTTATTGGGAGTCATGCTGTTTTTGCCGGCAGATGGGATGAGTGGCCTGGTGATCAGTTTGCTGCTGGGAACGCCTACGTTGAGCCTGGTGGGTGCCATAGGTGCGGCGTTGACTGTTGGTTTACGTAAAGGTGGTGTGTTGATTTCGTTATTGGTGCTGCCTCTTTATATACCAGTATTGATATTTGGTAGTGCTGCGGTTCAGGGGGCTGTAACAGGGCTCCCATTAGGTGGTTATTTCGCTATATTGGGGGCGATGCTCTCGCTTGGGTTGGTGATGGCTCCTTTGGCAATTGGTGCCGCATTAAGAATTAGTGTAAGTGGGTGATTACCCGTTAAGGTTGAAAAATGGCTGAAAAAAAGTGGATGCCTCGTTGGTTTTATCAATTGGCCTCTCCTCGCTGGTGTTATGAGATTACGGGCAAGTTACTGCCGATTTTTGCTATTGCTGCCGTTGCAACGTTGCTGGTGGGTACTATCTGGGCGCTCGCTTTTGCTCCTGCAGACTATCAGCAGGGGAATAGCTTTCGGATTATCTATATCCATGTTCCGGCTTCGATTCTAGCGCAGTCTTGTTACATGATGATGGCGGTTGCTGGGGCTATAGGCCTGATCTGGAAAATGAAAGTCGCTGATATGGTAGCCAAAGCCTGTGCGCCTATCGGGGCAACTATTGCTATCTTATCCTTGGCGACAGGTGCTATCTGGGGTAAGCCGACCTGGGGGTCCTGGTGGGTATGGGATGCACGCCTGACCTCAATGTTGATTTTGCTTTTTCTTTATCTTGGCATCATTGCGCTTAACTCTGCTATCGAAAATGCTCAGACTGCTGCCCAGTCAACGGCGGTACTGGCGCTGGTAGGGTTGGTGAATATTCCTATTATCAAATATTCTGTGGACTGGTGGAATACACTGCATCAGCCCGCGACTTTTACACTGACTGAACGTCCGGCAATGCCTTCAGAGATGTGGGTGCCATTGCTGGTTATGGTGATCGGTTTCTACTGCTTTTTTGCCGTGGCTATGATGCTGCGGCTACGTAATGAAATTATCCAGCGCGAGCGTCGCAGTAGCTGGGTACGTGACCTGATTACCGGTTGAGGAAATTACCTTGAGTTTTGAATCATTTGCCGAATTTATCGATATGGGCGGCCATGGCCTCTATGTCTGGCTGAGTTATGCAATTGCATTGATTGTGATTGTTACTAATATAGTAAATCCACTGATGCACAAGCGTCAGATCTTTATCGAGCAGGCCAGCAGGCTGCGCAGGGAGAAACCGAAGTCATGAACCCGAAACGTAAACAGCGCCTGATAATCGTATTATTTATTGTGTTTGGTGCAGCGACCGCTGTTGGGTTGTCGATGTATGCCCTGAATCAGAATATTAATCTGTTTTATTCACCTACTGATATTGTTGATAATAAAGCCCCAGAAGGCACCCGAATACGCGCAGGGGGTATGGTCGTTGAAGGGAGTGTGATTCGTGATACTCAAAGTCTTAACGTTATGTTTGATATGACGGACTATGCTAATTCAGTGACAGTGTCTTTTACCGGGATTTTGCCAGACCTGTTCCGGGAAGGTCAGGGGATTGTTGCGCAAGGCGCTATGAATAGTGACGGGGTGTTCGAGGCTGTGGAAGTGCTGGCCAAGCATGATGAGAACTATATGCCACCTGAAGTCGCGGAAGCACTAGAAAAAGCGGGTAAAATGCCCGATCAGATGCGCGCAAAGGGAGCAGAGTAATCATGATTCCAGAACTGGGCCAATATGCGCTGATTCTCTCACTCTGTTTGTCTGCTTTGCTAGCAGTAGTGCCGATGGTTGGTGCTACAGTGGGTAATACGTTGATGATGAATTATGCCCGGCCTTTGGCTATGGGTATGTTCTTTTTTCTTGTTATCAGCATTCTCTGCCTGGGTTACTCTTTTGTTGTAGATGACTTTTCTGTTGTCTATGTCGCAACGAACTCCAATACCTTGCTGCCCTGGTATTTTAAGATTAGTGCGATCTGGGGTGGGCATGAAGGCTCTCTCTTACTGTGGGTTGTGATTCTTAGCGGCTGGACCGTCGCTGTTGCGGTGAAAAGTAAAAACCTACCCCTCGAAATTATCTCCAGAGTCCTTGGGGTCATGGGTATTATTGGTGTCGGCTTTATCTTATTCACGCTGATGACCTCTAGCCCGTTCGATCGTCATCTGCCGCAGTTTCCGGCTGAAGGTGGAGACCTCAACCCTTTATTGCAGGATATTGGCCTGATTATTCATCCCCCAATGTTATATATGGGGTATGTGGGCTTCTCTGTTGCCTTTGCTTTTGCTATCGCGGCACTGCTTACCGGTCGCCTTGACTCTGCTTGGGCACGCTGGTCGCGTCCCTGGACAACGATTGCCTGGGCTTTCCTGACGTTGGGTATCGCCTTGGGAAGTTGGTGGGCTTATTACGAACTTGGCTGGGGTGGTTGGTGGTTCTGGGATCCGGTGGAAAATGCGTCATTTATGCCCTGGCTGATCGGTACCGCATTGGTTCACTCTTTGGCAGTTACAGAGAAACGTGGAGTCTTTAAAAGCTGGACGGTATTGTTGGCGATATTTGCGTTCTCATTGAGTCTGTTAGGTACATTTCTGGTGCGTTCAGGGGTTTTGACCTCGGTACATGCTTTTGCTTCAGACCCCGATCGTGGCTATTTTATTCTGGCCTTGCTGGTTATCACTATTGGTGGATCACTAATCCTGTATGCGGTTAAAGCCGGTAATGTGAAGAGTGAGTCTAGTTTTGCGCTGCTGTCCCGTGAATCATTGTTGTTAGTTAATAATATTCTGATGGTGGTCTCTGCGATGATGGTGTTGCTGGGGACGATTTATCCGCTGATCGTTGATGCGATGGGCTGGGGTAAAATCTCAATTGGGCCACCGTACTTCAATTCACTGTTCGTACCTTTGATGTTACTCGTGGCTGGCTTTTTGGGTATCGGTGTCGCATCCCGCTGGCGAGAGACATCAGTGTCCTTCCTCTTGAAACGACTTTGGTTGCCTGCGGTTGCCAGTGTGATTGCGGGGCTCGTGTCTCAGTATCTATACGCCGGTGAGTTTAATTGGGTGGTGGCTGGTGTTATGACACTGGTCTTCTGGGTTGTGTTTTGCAACGCCATAGATATATGGAAAAAGGTCTCGGGTCGCAATAGTCTTAAAGCCGCTCTGGCAGGGATGTCGCGAAGTTATTTCGGCAT
>JAGPUU010000118.1 GCA_018067325.1 Amphritea sp. | reverse complement strand
ATCAGTTTATCGAAGCCAGTCTTAAAGCTGGTCTTTAAGCTACTGCGCTCGATATTACGGCGTTAAAAGTTGGTTTAGAATACTCACTTAGTAAACTAAGCTCCGCTTCTTCACCAACTTTTGCCTTGTTCTATCTTCGCTCGTAACGCTTAAAGATTTGGTTGTAACGTAATAAATATCTGATTTGGTCAATGTAAAAATGATCAGATCTCCGAGAATTAAAGATTTAACCATTAAAGGTTCCACAGAAAATGTCTGATAACACTCAGCAAGATGAAAACCGCCTGATTGCGGAGCGTCGTGAAAAACTAAACGGCTTGCGTGAAGCGGGTAATGCTTTTCCAAATAAATTCCGTCGTGATAGCTATGCTCAGGATCTGCAGGATCAGTATGGCGATAAAACCAAGGAAGAGTTAGCTGAAGCAGAGATCACCGTGAGCATTGCCGGTCGTGTCATGCTGAACCGGGGAGCCTTTGGTGTTATTCAGGATATGTCGGGTCGGATTCAGTTTTATGTGAATAAAGAAGCCCGTCCATTCGCTAAGTCACTGGACCTGGGCGACATCATCGGTGTAACCGGTATCCTGCATAAGTCAGGCAAGGGTGATCTGTACGTTGATTTGGGTGAGTATGAGCTGCTGACTAAGAGTTTGCGTCCGCTGCCTGATAAACATAAAGGCCTGCAGGATACAGAGACCCGTTACCGCCAGCGTTACGTTGATCTGATTATGAATGAAGACTCGCGTACAGTGTTTCAGATGCGCTCTAAGATTGTATCCGGTATCCGCAACTATCTGTCTGAGCGTCGTTTTATGGAAGTCGAAACGCCAATGCTTCAGGTGATTCCAGGCGGTGCTACGGCACGTCCATTTATCACTCACCACAATGCATTGGACCGGGATATGTTTCTGCGCATCGCGCCGGAACTTTATCTGAAACGCCTGGTTGTGGGTGGCTTTGATCGTGTCTTTGAGATCAACCGTAGTTTCCGTAATGAAGGCCTTTCTACACGCCATAACCCAGAATTCACCATGATTGAATTCTATCAGGCCTATGCAGATTACAAAGATCTGATGGACCTGACTGAAGATATGCTGCGGACTGTCGCACAGGATGTATTGGGTAGCACCACTATCGTTAATACTGTTCGTAATGATGCAGGCGAGGTGCTGGAAACCTTTGAGTACGATTTGGAGAAGCCGTTTACTCGTCTGAGTGTCTTTGATTCTATCCTACAATATAACGACGATATTACTGCTGTAGCGCTGGCAGATGACCATGCTGCTCGTCAGATAGCTGAACGTATGGATATCGATGTGAAAGATGGATGGGGTCTGGGTAAGGTTCAGATTGAAATCTTCGAAAAGACCGTTGAGCACCGTTTGCTTCAACCGACTTTCATCACTGAATATCCTACTGAGGTTTCACCGCTGGCCCGTCGCAGTGATGCTAACCCGTTTGTAACGGATCGTTTCGAATTCTTCGTTGCAGGTCGTGAATTGGCGAATGGTTTCTCCGAGTTAAATGACTCCGAAGATCAGGATCAACGCTTTAAAGATCAGGTAGCTGAGAAGGATGCCGGTGATGATGAGGCGATGCATTATGACGCGGATTACATCAACGCACTGGAATACGGTCTGCCCCCGACTGCGGGTGAGGGTATCGGTATCGACCGTCTGGTGATGCTGTTTACCGATTCTCCGTCAATTCGTGATGTTATTCTATTTCCGGCGATGCGTCCAAGAGGCTAATGCGCCCTTGAACAGAACACGCTAATCTAAGGGCTGCCTCCGGGTAGCCCTTTTTTGTCTTCAGGAAAGTCTCTATGAGTTGGTTAATACCGCAGCAGAAACGACATCTACCCGGAAAACGCTGGATCAGTATTATTCTGCGCTCTCTGCATCTGGTGGGCATTGCAGGGCTCGCTGGGGCCTACCTGTTTAATCAGCCACAATCGGTATGGTTTCCCTATCTGATTGTGGGTGTGGGCAGTGGTGTCTTGATGGTGGCCAAAGAGCTCTATGTTGATTCTATCTGGCTGTATCAGTTGCGGGGTCAGCTGGTGCTGTTCAAATTATTGTTACTGGCTGCCGGGATTTATTGGTTTGCCCACCCTCAAGCCTGGATCTATATTCTGGTTATTCTGATCTCCGGCGTCATTTCTCATGCCCCGGGTAAAGTACGTTATTACTCCTTTATCTATGGTAAAACACTCACTCGTGATGTCTGGTTAGGAAAGAGTAAGCCTAAGATTAGAGACTGTGGCGATAATTAATATAGAGAATTGATAGTATGAGGATTCACTGATGGTGTTGGAAAACGCACCGAGTTGGCAGCCATGGCTGGCCCCTGAATTTGATGCGCCTTATATGCACAAGCTGCAAGATTTTCTACAGCGGGAGCGATTAGCGGGTAAAACCATCTATCCTGCGTCAGAGAGCTGGTTTCACGCTTTGGAGGTTACGCCTCTGGACCAAGTGAAAGTGGTGATTATCGGGCAAGACCCATACCACCAGCCGAATCAGGCTCATGGGCTGAGTTTTTCCGTACGTCCGGGTATCAAAACGCCCCCCTCACTGGTGAATATCTACAAAGAGCTGGAAACGGACCTGGGAATTCCCCGTGCCACTCATGGTTATCTTGAAAACTGGGCTCAGCAGGGCGTATTACTACTAAACGCTGTGCTCACGGTTGAAGACTCAAAAGCAGCTTCTCATCAGAAACAAGGCTGGGAGGCGTTTACCGACCAGGTCATCGCCACCGTAAATGAGCAGTGCGAGAACGTCGTTTTTATGCTCTGGGGAAGCTATGCCCAGAAAAAAGGCGCAAAGATAGATCTTCACCGGCACCTTGTACTTGAGTCTGTTCATCCATCCCCTTTGGCTGCTTACCGAGGGTTCTTTGGCTGTAAGCATTTCAGTCAGGCTAACCGCTACCTTTCAGAGCAGGGTAGGGGGAAGATAGAGTGGCA
>JAGPUU010000108.1 GCA_018067325.1 Amphritea sp. | reverse complement strand
CGCCAGAAATACCAGTGGGAATTCCAGCCCCTTTGCCGAGTGCAAAGTCATTAATTGGACGGAGTCCTGATGTTCATCTGCCTGAGCGTCACCAGCATCAAGTGCAGCATCATCCAGAAATGCGGTTAGTGGCGTGCTGTTCTCGTTGCCTTCCTTATCGGGTTGCCAGATAGAGAGGTATTGTCGTGCAGCGCTGATCAGTTCTTCAAGGTTTTCTATGCGGGCCTGAGCTTTCTCACCTTTCTCTTTCAGGTGGTGATCAATCAATCCTGACTTCTGAATCGCATGTTCGGTTTGTTCATGCAGATCGGTACCTTCAGTATCCTGATCGATGCGGTTAACCAGATCGATAAAGGCTTGCAGTGCATTAGCGGCTCGTGCCGATAGCTTATTCAGCTCGATCACTTCATTGGATGCGCGCCACATGGAAACCCCTTCGGTGCGGGCGTGCAGACGTATCTCTTCAATGGTTTTGCCACCGATACCCCGGGTAGGCACATTGATAACCCGTTCCATCGCGGTATCGTCATCCCGGTTACTTACCAGGCGTAAATAGGCGAGGGCGTTTTTAATTTCCAATCGGTCATAGAAGCGCTGGCCACCGTATATACGATAGGGCATGTTTGCCCGGATCAGTGACTCCTCCAATACCCGGGACTGGGCATTGGAACGATATAGAATAGCGCTTTCGCTGCGCAAGTTGCCTTTACGTACCCAACTATCGATCTGATCAACAATAAAACGGGACTCATCCTGTTCGTTGAAGGCGGAATAGAGGGCAATCTGTTCGCCATCGGGCTGATCGGTACGTAGCTCTTTCCCCAGACGGCCCTGGTTGTTGCGAATTACCTCATTGGCGGCCTGCAGGATAGTGTTCGTAGAGCGGTAGTTCTGCTCCAGTTTAACCACCATCGTTTTGGTGAAGTCCTGATTGAAGCGCTGGATGTTCTCGATCTTCGCGCCACGCCAGCCATAGATTGACTGGTCATCATCACCGACGGCCATCAGTTTTTCGGGCAATGGCTTACGTGGGTCCATCGGCTGACACAGGATCTTCAGCCAGGCGTATTGAATAGAGTTGGTATCCTGAAACTCGTCGACCAGAATATAGCGGAAGCGGTCCTGATAATGTTCCAGAAGGGCGGGGTTATGATCTCTGAGGAGCTCCAGTGAACGCAGTAGAAGCTCGCCAAAATCGACCATTCCCCCCCGATCACAGGCATCTTCATAAGCGGCGTAAACCCTTACCATAACCTGGGCATAGGGGTCGCCTCCCGCTTCGATATGCCGTGCCCGCAGGCCTTCGTCTTTTTGGGCATTGATATAACTCTGGAACTGCCGCGCAGGCCAGCGACTGTCGTCCAGGTTCATCTCTTTCGCCAGACGCTTAATCAGTCGTAACTGATCATCGGAATCCATAATCTGGAAGTTTTCCATTAAACCGGCATCGCGCCAGTGAGCGCGCAAAATGCGGTGGGCCAGCCCGTGGAAAGTGCCTACCCACATCCCTGCCGGACTCAGTCCTAACAGTTCCTCGATTCGGCCCCGCATCTCTTTAGCGGCTTTATTGGTAAAGGTCACCGCCATAATAGAGTAGGGAGACAGCCCTTCAGTCTGTACTAGCCAAGCTATCCGGTGTACCAGTACCCGGGTTTTACCCGACCCCGCGCCGGCCAGTACCAGCATATTGCAGACGGGTGCAGAGACCGCTTCCCGCTGGGCTTCGTTAAGGGAATCAAGTAGATGGGATACGTCCATAGGGTTTCTTCAGATAGCTGTATAAATATTCAGTAGGGGATTATAGCCGCCGGAACGGCCGGAGGCTAGATAGATCTTTAAGAGCCGTTGCTCGTAGCTTATGTGGACTCCCCTCTGTCAACAATGAAATGATTTTGACTTAGAATAAATGCACGCTTATGTTCGAGCTCTAGTTGAGTAGCTAACTCTGGCTCACTGATATTTGCGCGAACTGTCGGATCATCTCTCGAAAGCGAGCTTTTATGCTCTTAGCCACGAACTGATTACAACAGCTGATTTTTATCTACGTTAAGCATTTCATTGGGACATATGAGGCTCAGGCAGTTATTGCCTGGGCCTGATATTCTGTTCCTTTGCTCAGCATCGCAAAGGCGGTTCTAATGGTTTTATTAGCAAGTGCCACTGCTGCACAACGCTTTCCACGCCGTTCAATTAATTGTTTCAGCCAGATCTCTTTAGTCGTTTTTGGCAGCCGTTTACTGAGCGCTCCAACGACGGCCATAGCACCACTGATCAACTGACTTCGTAAAATACCGTGTTTTACATAATGCCCAATTGAACCGAGCTTCGCGTTTCCGCCTGTCGAGTGCTGTATAGGGGTCACTCCGACACAAGCAGAGGCCTCTCGTCCATTCTTGAAATGGAGATCATCACTACAACCCAGCAAGATGTATAAGTTGATGGCATTGATAACAGAGACACCCTCTAATGCCATCAATCGCTGACAGTCAGGATGTTGTTTTACCGCTTGAGCTAAACACTCGTCGTAGGTCTTAATACGATTGATCGTTAGAAGGCAGGCTTGCCAGGTGGCATGCAGCGCATCTCTAAAGGGCATACTAAAGCCATTTTCAGCATCTTCTAATGTACGTTGAACAACGCCGTTCAAGCCGCCCTTAGCCGGTGATCCGTTGATATTAAATTCAGCGAGTAGTGCTCGAACCTGATTTTGTAAGGCAACTTTTTGTTTAACGGCTAATTCTCGCATTCTCAACAGGGATTGAAGCTCTTGTTGAGCCACGGACTTACCGTTGATAAATTGAATATCGGCTAGCTGACTTGCTTGAACGATAGCCAAAGCATCGTTGGCGTCAGTCTTCTGTTTTTGACGTATAGCCGAGACTAATTTTGCAGAAATGAGCTTAGCATCATGCCCATACTGTTGAGCAGTCTGTTTCCAATAATTAGAGGTTGAACATGCCTCAAAGACAACGGTCATGGGTTTAGACTTGGCTAACCATTCTTTAAACTGATCGGGTGTCATCTCTTTATTTGAGAGCACAGTATTGCGTTTTACAACGCAAACTTGAATGACCTTTTTTGCCAAATCAACGCCAGCAATGCTAATGTTCATATCACGGACTCCAGTTGGTTGTGTGAGAACTGTCAGCGTACCTCGGTTCCTGTTCAGGGGCGAGGGGAGTCCAATTATCTCGACACATAATAAGGAGCCTGATGGCTCCTTTTTTATAGCAGTTTGACCAGCGTTCACCGGTATATGTAGGAGCAGCATCTTGCCGCGATGTTTTTCGCTGCTGAAAGCAGCTCCTACAAATAACCAAACAAATTCATCGGC
>JAGPUU010000089.1 GCA_018067325.1 Amphritea sp. | reverse complement strand
AACAGCACGATACTGCCATCCCCTGCCTTGCCCATCGCCATATTTACAGCAATAGGCGCCAGGCCAAGACCAATGACCATGATCACCGGGCCAACCACTACTGGGGGCAACAAACGGTGTAAAAAACCAACGCCGCGGATCTTAACCGCCAGAGCCAACAACATATACATCAGGCCAGCAAAGAACAGCGCACCTAATGTAGCGGGCATTCCCCAGGTTTGAGTGCTGTAGATAATCGGCGCGATAAAAACAAACGAAGAGGCCAGAAAAACAGGCACCTGACGCTTAGTGACAAATTGAAACAGGAGCGTACCAAAGCCTGCGGTAAACAACGCAACACTCGGGTCCATACCGGTCAACAGCGGCATCAGTACCAAGGCACCAAATGCAACAAACAGCATTTGAGAACCGGCTAACACCGTACGCCACAGTGGTTCACTACCGTCCAAGCTATCATCAATATTATGAGTCATCTGAACTGCCCTTTATTTAGTACCGAAGATCTTATCGCCGGCATCGCCCAAACCCGGGATAATATATCCGTTTTCGTTGAGATGACTGTCCACCGCCGCCGTATATAACTCTACATCCGGATGAGCTTCGTTCACCGCCTTGATACCTTCAGGAGCAGCCACCAACACCAGTGCTTTAATCTCTGTGCAGCCAGCTTTTTTCAACATATTGATAGTGGCATTCATTGAACCACCGGTGGCCAGCATCGGATCAATCACCAGCGCCATACGCTCTTCCATATCACTGGTGAGTCGCTCAAAATAGGTAACCGGCTGAAGCGTTTCCTCATCCCTATACAATCCAACCACACTAATTTTAGCGCTGGGGATCAGATCAAGAACACCGTCCAGCATGCCAATCCCCGCCCGCAGAATTGGCACCACAGTGACCTTTTTCCCTTTGATCTGTTCGCCGGTCATCTCACCGCACCAACCTTCAAATTGGTAGGTTTCAGTGGTCAGATCTTTAGTCGCTTCATAAGTCAGCAGAGCACCCACCTCTGCCGCTAACTGGCGGAAGGCACGGGTGCTGATGTCTGCTGCCCGCATCAGACTGATTTTATGTTTTACCAAAGGGTGGTTAATCTCGTGAACACGCATACTGAAGTCCCTCTTCAAAGCGACGATAAACAGAAGCATCAACTGGACACAACACCAGATTCAGCCCAAAAATTTGAAATATCATACCCCGACCTAAACAGAAAGTCTTAGGTCTGTATCATAAAAAAACGCACCTAAAGTGCGTTTCTTTTTCTAGCAACAGACAGGTCACGTTTTTTCATGACGCTCGCGCAACAAACCAGATCGTTTCGTCTAGCCATTCAACTCATCATAAAGCGCCAGGAACTCCAGCGTAAGCTTATGTTTCGGCGCAAAATAGATCAGAGGCTTACATTCATTATGAGATTCTTTCATCTTCACAGAAGATGATATTTTAGATTCCAATACAGGAAGATCATCATCTTTGAGAGTCTCAACAATGCTAATCGAAGCATTAGCTCGGGCCTGGTACTGATTAACGACAATACCTTCGATTCTTAGTCGATCGTTATGATCCTCCTGAGTCTCCTGAATGTTATACATCAGGCTATAAAGCGCCTGACGGGAGAATTCATCACAGTCGAACGGGATCAGACAGCTGTCCGCAGTACAGAGGGCCGACAAAGTATAAAAGTTAAATGCCGGCGGCGTATCGATATAGATAGCGTCGTACTGCTCCATATTAAGCAGCGCATCACGCAGTTTATAGATCTTATGCTTTGCCTCTAGCTTGGCATGCAGATCTCCCAACTCTGGATTGGAAGGGAGCAGATCCAGATTCTCATAAGCAGTGGGGTGGATAAAGTCCGTAATATCTTTTGGCCGTACCTGAAAGCTCAAAGTCTGCTCAAAAAAGTCTTTAATATCACCTACCGTTTCATTCACCTGCTCGCCCAACAGGTAATGACTGGTATTACACTGAGGATCCAGGTCCACCACCAATGTCCGCTTACCTTTGCTAGCAGTGATTGCAGCTAGGTTAGTACTGATACTGGATTTACCGACCCCACCCTTCTGATTAAAGACAACCCGAATCATACTTTTTCCCTTATTTTAAAGACCCGCTTATCTCTCAATTTAACCCTGCTCAAGTAACGTCCGTAGATCGATAATGGCAGCGTTAGCCCGGGATATATAAGAAGCCATCACCAACGAGTGGTTCGCTAGTAAGCCAAACTCGTTACCATTCATAATCATCGGGCTCCACACGGTACCTTGAGTCGCCTCCAGTTCACGGATAATCTGACGCAGACTGATCAACGCATTTTTCTTTTCAAGCGCATCTGAAAAATCCACCTCTACGGCCTGCAACAGATGAATCAGCGCCCAGGCGGTTCCACGGGCTTCGTAGAACACATCATCAATTTCCATCCACCCAGTTTTCACTTCCAACTCTGCTGAGTTACTGGTTGATTGACGCGCATCGCTCTCTCCAGCCAGGTCGGTATTAACCCGCTTTTGACCAACACTTGCACTTAGTCGCTGAGATAAACTACCGAGTCGGGTAGAAACATCCGCAAGCCAGCCACGAAGATTATCCGCCCGGGCATAGAATTGTGCATTTTGCTGCTGGGGATCAGTCAGACGAACTTCATAAGCACGCAGATATTTAAGACCTTTTTTATACTCGCCCTCGCTGGAAGGCAACAACCAACTGTTATTGTCAAAATGCATTAACGGCTCTGCTACTTTCAGATCGACGTCTTCTGTGGACTGCGACTGAGAACGGCTAAAATCCTTACGCATCGCCCGGGACATATCCCGTGTCTGCACAAGCACACCAAACTCCCAGTTAGGAATATTATCGAGCCATACTCCAGGCGGGGTACGATCATTGGAAAGATAGCCACCTGGTTTTTGCAACAAAGTATCAGTAATTTTAATCAGCGTTGAAACGGTCGCTGAGCCTATAACAGGCTTTTCGATACCTTCTGCAGTTTGAATAACCACAGGCTGAACCTCAAACGGATCAGGTTCCTGGCTCCACCAAATACCTAACACCAGGCTCACTAGTAGATAGAGCCCTATAACGATGCCTATCGGCCCCATAAGCTTGATTCCAGACAGGCTGTCCCAAAATTTTAACCACAACCGCTGTAACATTTCCATGGCATTTCCTTTAACAATAAAGCCCTTATTGCACCGCAATATGTCCGATTTGTCAGAGCGGGTCAATGCCAGGCCAGTGTAAATAATTAATCACTATACTATGACTTAGGCTTTGATACTGATTGAAACAACTATCTCTTGTCTGTTTACAGCATATAAAGACTTTTAATCTGCTGAATTTAAGCTAAAGTCTGATCAGAAACTATCCAGAACGTCGGTAAAACGGCTGATAAAACACAATAAGTAGTAAAGTTATTTACACAGTTTGCCTTTTCCGGCAAACTAGCGAGTCTTTATACCCATTGGTCGCGATCTTGCGTCATATGAGGCTAATTAATGGCTAAAATACTGCTTCTTAACGGTCCAAACCTGAATTTGCTCGGTACTCGCGAGCCTGAGGTTTATGGTGCCGATACGTTACAGGATATTAACCTGCGCCTTACGACCCTCGCACTACACGCCGGACACCAGTTTGAAAGCCTGCAATCTAATGCAGAACATGTTCTGATCGAGCGGATACATCAAGCCCGAGACGAGCAGGTTGATTTTATACTGATCAATCCAGCCGCATTTACGCACACCAGTGTCGCGTTGCGTGACGCACTACTGGGGGTTTCGATCCCTTTCATAGAGATCCATATCTCCAATGTGCACGCTCGCGAGTCGTTCCGTCATCATTCCTTTCTTTCGGATGTGGCAGTGGGCGTAATCTGTGGTCTGGGCGTCCAGGGTTATGAATTTGCATTACAATCCGCGTTCAGCCGGGTTGGAAAACTTTAACATCTGAATTGATAGAGAATTTCATTAGTATGGATATTCGCAAAGTAAAAAAACTGATTGAACTGTTGGAAGAATCCAACATTAACGAGATTGAGATCCACGAAGGCGAAGAGTCTGTTCGCATTAGCCGTGGTTCCAACGTTGTTGCAGCACCTGCTCCTGTAGCAGTTGCAGCTCCGATCGCTGCGCCAGTTGCGGCTCCGGTTGCAGTAGCGGCTCCGGTTTCCAACGACAATGCCGTACTGTCACCTATGGTTGGAACCTTCTATCGCTCTCCATCTCCAACCTCCTCATCTTTTGTTGAAGTAGGACAGTCCGTTAAAGTTGGCGATCCTATCTGCATCGTAGAAGCGATGAAGATGATGAACCAGATTGATTCTGACAAGGCCGGTGTTGTCGAAGCAATTTTGGTAGAAGATGGCCAGCCGGTTGAATTTGATCAGCCGCTGGTAGTTATCGTTTAAGTTATTCATCTGACAGGTTCACAACATGCTAGAAAAAGTTGTTATTGCCAACCGGGGTGAGATCGCTCTGCGTATCCTCCGAGCCTGTAAGGAACTGGGCATCAAGACCGTTGCAATCCACTCGACTGCGGATCGTGACCTGATGCATGTTCGCCTTGCAGACGAAGCGGTATGTATTGGCCCGGCATCATCTGCTCAAAGCTACCTGAGCATTCCTGCCATTATCGCTGCCGCCGAAGTAACCGACGCTATGGGTATCCATCCTGGTTATGGTTTCTTGGCTGAAAATGCTGATTTCGCAGAGCGGGTTGAGCAGAGCGGTTTTGCCTTCATCGGCCCTAAAGCCGAAACAATCCGCATTATGGGCGATAAGGTTGCAGCCATTGCAGCGATGCAAAAGGCCGGTGTGCCAACGGTTCCCGGCTCTGATGGAGAACTGCCCGAAGATGGCAACAAAGTTATCGAGATCGCTCGTAAAATCGGTTACCCAGTTATCATTAAAGCGGCAGCCGGTGGCGGCGGTCGTGGTATGCGCGTGGTTCATAGCGAAGCCAGCCTGCTGAACTCTGTCTACGTCACTAAGGCCGAAGCAAAAGCGTCGTTTGGCGATGATACGGTTTACATGGAGAAGTTTCTGGAAAACCCTCGCCACGTTGAGGTTCAGATTCTATCCGATGGTCAGGGTAACGCAATCCATCTGTATGACCGAGACTGCTCAATGCAGCGACGCCATCAGAAGGTTGTGGAAGAAGCACCTGCACCTATGCTTGATCCAGAAGCTCGTGCACAGGTATTGAAGAGCTGTGTCGATGCTTGTATTGAGATCAACTATCGCGGCGCCGGCACCTTTGAATTCCTCTATGAGAATGGCGGCTTCTACTTTATCGAAATGAACACACGGGTTCAGGTAGAGCATCCTGTCTCTGAGATGGTTACTGGTGTTGATATCGTCAAGGAACAGCTGCGTATCGCATCCGGTATGCCTCTAAGCTTCAAACAGGAAGATATCAAATTGCTGGGACACTCAATTGAGTGTCGTATCAACGCTGAAGATCCAAAAACCTTCCTACCTTGCCCAGGCACTGTTACCCATTTCCATACGCCAGGTGGCATCGGTGTTCGGGTAGATTCGCATCTGTATAACGGCTATACCGTACCCCCTCATTACGATTCACTGATCGCTAAACTGATCACCCATGGCGAAGACCGGGCAACCGCTCTTCGCAGAATGGAAATTGCTCTGGATGAGATGGTAATCGACGGTATTCGCTGCAATATTCCTCTGCATCAAGAAATCGTTCGGGACGCTAACTTCGCCGAAGGTGGTGTTAACATCCACTATCTCGAAAAGAAGCTGGGACTGGATTGAGTCTGAACCGATTCTAACCACGAAAAAGCCTCCTCTGGAGGCTTTTTTTCGTTTGTCGCTCTTGCTATAAAGACTATATATCGTTGGTTATAAGGAATACCGCATGCCCTGGTTACAGATAAAACTGGATGTCCTGCCTGATAATGCAGATCAATATGAAGATCTGCTACTCGCTGCCGGATGTGCAGCCGTCACTTTGCAGGACAAAGAAGATCAGCCTATCTTCGAGCCGGATCTGGGTACTACCCCCCTGTGGAGCAACACTGTACTGACCGGTCTGTTTTCCGCAGATCACGACCTTGCAGCAACAGAGCTATTTCTGAAAGAATCTCATCTACAGTTATTTCCGAACATCTCTTTTCCTAGTATGAAAACTGAAATTCTCGAAGACAAAGACTGGGAAAGAGAATGGATGGATAATTATCATCCGATGAAGTTCGGTAATCGCTTATGGGTCTGCCCAAGCTGGAAAGAGGTACCCGAGCCTGATGCGGTAAATCTAATGCTCGACCCAGGTCTGGCATTTGGCACCGGGACACACCCAACCACGGCGCTTTGTCTGGAGTTTCTTGATCAGCTGGCCCTCGATGGGAAACAGGTGGTCGACTACGGCTGCGGCTCAGGCATTCTTGGTATTGCAACGATACTCCTGGGCGCAGAACATGTAACTGCCGTCGATATAGATCCTCAGGCACTGGAAGCCAGTTTAGATAATCTACAACGAAACCAGTTACCCAAAGAGAGCCTGAAGGTTTATTTCCCAGAAAAAGCGCCAAAGGAACCCGCCGACTTAGTTGTTGCCAACATACTTGCAGGACCTTTGGTTCAGCTAGCTCCCACCCTCACCTCACTCTGTAAAACAGGAGGCCAACTCATCCTTTCAGGCTTATTAAGTGAGCAAGAAGCTGAGATCCGGGAAGCTTACGGGAGCGATTTTGAGCTAGATGCGGTTGCGGAGAAAGAAGGCTGGATCCGCGTGACCGGCTTGAAGCGTTAGAAACGCTCGATCATGGGCCATAACATCGTCACCGAATGTCCCGCCTGTACCACAAGGTTTCAGGTAACTCAGGGGCAGTTAAAAATTGCCAATGGCAAGGTCCGTTGTGGCTCATGTTTAGAAGTATTTAATGCTGAGGTATATCGTTGCGATGACATCATCACTCCACTGGAAGAGCTAACTCAAAGCCCTAAAGATCTTCTCAACAAAGATCCTCTATTTGATCAAATAGAGGTTCCAGCGTTTGCTCCCCCACAGCGCAGCCATAGCGGTCTCGATAAGCGTTACACAACACCCGACCAGGACGAGCGACTAACCGAGCAACTGAATAGCGACCCTATCGATGACGATTCCGACGAACTGGAGCAACCGGTTCAGGAACTAATTAAACCTGAAATAAGGACTTATCAGGAGGCTGTGTCAGAACAGACAACTGTCGAATTCAACACTGACAACGCCGTCACAGAGACAGCTGACCAGATAGCTTTATCCACAGCTGAGGAGACTGAACAGGAGAAAATTCAATCCTCACCTTTTGATACAGATATAGATGTGGGAAGCATTTCACAAGCACTCCCCACTGAATCAGAGGGAGAGAGTGAGGAGCAAGATAAAATTGCTCTAATATCAGAGCAACACACCACCGTCAAATCAGCTGAGACCAACACCCCAGT
>JAGPUU010000082.1 GCA_018067325.1 Amphritea sp. | reverse complement strand
GCGCTAATTCACAGCCCTGTTGTAATAGTACAGTCCCTGGTTCAATCGTTTCAACGCCTTCCGCAATCACGTCCAGTTTGAATGATTTAGCTAAGCCAATTATGCCGTCAACAATGGCAAGATCATCAGTATCAACTAGCATGTCACGTACAAAGCTCTGGTCTATTTTGATCAAGCAGGCGGGTAAATGTTTAAGATATGTAAGTGATGAATAACCTGTGCCAAAATCATCTAGGGCAAAGCTTACTCCCAACGCTATACAGGCATCCATTGTTGACGAAACATGAATCAAATTATCTATGGCACTTGTTTCCAGTATCTCCAGCTCTAAATGGCGGGGATCAACATTAGGGTGAGCTGTTAACAACGCGGCTAGCCTATCCGTAAAGTCAGTCTGCTGTATTTGTATTGCAGCAATGTTTACGCTGTTTCTGGGTAAATTTAGTCCGGCTTCTTGCCATTGGCTTATTTGTGTCAATACGGTATCAATGACCCACTCACCCAATTCGATACTCATTGGATTATTTTCAATGATGGGCAAAAATTCAATTGGACTTAATAGGCCTCGCTCTGGATGTTGCCAGCGAATTAGCGCCTCAGTACCTGTCACCTTACCTGTCCGCATATTAACCTTAGGCTGATAATGAAGCACAAATTGCTGCTTATCTAATGCGGTACGAATAGCCTCTAGGCTTTCCCGTTGGGCTTTAACAGCTTTATCTTGATCTGTATCGAATAAGCGATAACAGTTCTTACCCGATTCTTTAGCCGTATACATAGCTTGATCAGCATGGCGTATGAGCTGGTCGGCACCTGCATCATCTTGCGGATAGAGGGCGACGCCAATACTAGTGGAGATATTTAATATTAATTCACCTACAGGAACTGGTTCTGATGTTGCGAGTAATAAGCGCTCTAACACAGGCAGGCAATCTTCAGCTTTGACTAAATCCACTAACACAGCAACAAATTCATCACCGCCAATGCGGGCTAAGGTATCGCCTTCACGTAAGGCTTCTTTCATACGAAGTGAGAGTGCAATCAGCAGCTCATCACCTACACCATGACCATAGGTATCATTGATAGCTTTAAAACCATCTAAATCAAGAAATGCGACAGCGAGAGACTGTTCACGGCGGCGGCACTGCAGCATAGATTGAGATAATCGGTCAGCAAGCAATGAGCGATTGGGTAAATTAGTAAGTATGTCGTAACGTGCAATATGCTCTAGCTGCTCTTGATATTGTTTCGCTTGGGTGATGTCGTTACCTAAGGCGACATAATGAGTGATGACACCGCGTTCATCATGAACGGCGTTGATGGCTTTCATTTCAGCATACACTTCGCCATTTTTACGGCGATTCCAAAGTTCGCCTTGCCAATAGCCTTTCTCCAGTAGGCTCTGCCACATATCAACGTAGAACTCAGGTAATTGTCTTCCCGATTGAAGAATGCGGGGATTCTGTCCAATCATCTCTTCACGACTATAGCCAGTTGTGGCCGTGCATGAATTATTTACATCAATGATTGAACCTGTCGAATCAGTGATGATGATGCTTTCTCCAACGTGAGTGAATACGCTGGCGGCGAACTTTAGTTTTTCTTCTGATTGTTTGCGTTTAGTAATATCGACATGAGTACCAACCAAACGAATTATGTTTCCTTTTTTATCTTCAATAGCGCCGGCGCGTGAAAGGATGTTGATGTACAGCCCATTTTTATGTTGCATCCTGAATTCACAATTAAACTGTTCAGTTTTACGTGCCATGAAATCAGCGTTATGTGATAACACGCTATCGATATCATCAGGATGTAATCGTTTCACTCCCTCGGCTAAATCATTACTAATTTCACCCTCGGTATACCCCAGCATGCTTTTCCAGTGCGGGGAGTAGATAACTTCACCGGTTAATACGTTCCAGTCCCATAGGCCATCTTTGGATCCCGCCATGGCAAGGGCATAGCGTTCTTCACTTTTGTTGAGAGAGTATTCAGATTTTCTGACCATCAAAATGACAAGAACAGTTGTCATGATGGCTGATAAAATTACGAACATAAACAAGGAGTAGAGATAGGATTTGCTCGTCTCATAGGAATTTTGACTATTAACTTTAAACTCAAGTGCTTTATTACGAGCGAAATCGATCAATAGATTCATGTTGCTGGTTAGTAATTCAAAATGCGTAGCTCCTTTTTCTCTAGAAACGGCGGCAGCCAATCGATGTTGTTGGTTGCGTTTCAAATCAAAAATTTCGGTACGTATAAGCTTTGAATCAACAAATGATTTATATGCAGTAATAATTGTTTTCTTATCCCCAAGAAAACGGTCATTAATTAATTTGAAATGTTGGTGAATGCTCTGTTCATGTTGTTCGACTAGGGAAATAGCTAAATCTAATTCATCTTTGTTTGTAGCTAGCACTACATCCTTCATATACCTGTACATGCCGTGGATGTCGTTATTTGCTTCTAATGCCGCGTTACTGACCGAAAATGGATGCAGGTACATTTGATTATTAAGTTCAGCAAGTTCTGTATTTTTACGTAAGACCATGAAAGCGAAAAGCGACACCAACAGCGTTATTATTATGAACCCAATGAAGATTACCTGTGATGGTTTAGAGTAGCTCATGAAAGTCCTTTCCTTTAGACCGGTAATGGTGCAGTAAGTAGTGATCTTTACTTAAAGCCGCGTCGGCAACACCTACGTACCTTATAACAATGGCACAATGACACGGTGACACGGTGACACAATGACCTTGGCATATTTTTATTCAAAAAGTGTGGTGCTTTAAAGCTCTTTGGGGAGGGCTTAGTGAGAGTCCTGGTAGCTGCAAAAAACAATGGTCTGCGTAAATCTTAGCTACCAGCCTTTTGGCTTGTGAGAAGGATTGGGGAGGATCTGCGAATGCAGTGGTGGAAAATAGGGGTAGTAGAAAGGGTTGGATCTTTGTCATATTTGAAGGGGGTTAAACCAATAGAGTCAGAGTGTTTGATTTATGAATTTACATGAAAGATCTATTGGCACGGCCTAACGTCCCTTCTGCGCAGCTGTGCAATGGAACGGTGAAACGGAATAAAGCGAAGACTGTCTGAGCCCCGAGTTTATAGCTGCAAGCGGCTACCCTTCGGGCCCGCTGAAGCTGTTCCGGCTTCGCCTGTCGCAGCGCCGTTTCTAAGTGAAACGCGCAGGGTAGTCGGTAAAGCAGACTAAGCAGTGGCTCTTGCTTCAATTGACCGGTACTCTGGGTCTAGCTAATTTTGACACATTAAACTTATCATCGAGGGTTTTAGAAATGTTCAGTCATATCATGGTTGGTGCAGACGATATTCAAGCGTCAAAGACTTTTTACGATGCGGTTTTAGGCGCTTTGGGCTACGAGCCTGGCGTGATGAGCACTGAAGACCGTTGTTACTACCGCAGCGAAAGCGGCGTCTTTGCAATCACCAAACCTATTGATGGTGAGTCTGCTAGCCGCGGCAATGGCAGTACTATCGGTTTTACAGCCGACACGACTGCGGCGGCTGATGCCTGGCATGCGGCAGGGATCGCTAATGGAGGCTCCACATGTGAGGATGCTCCAGGCGTACGTGAAAATCCAAATGGAGGTCTCTACCTCGCCTATTTACTTGATCCCTCCGGCAACAAGATATGCGCTCTTCGGCGAATGGGTTGAAATCTAGGCTAATGAAGAGCTCGATCGCAGAACAAGCTCAGAGAAGGGGCTAGAGACCCCTTCTCATTTTTCTGTTTTCTACCCCTGTTTACCCCGGCACTAGAAACGGAAAGATCATTAAAAAGGCTGGCAACAGCTCAACTTCATGCGTCCGTAATTAAAAGCCCCTTGAATTCATATCGGAGAAGCCAGGGTTAGAGTCGACTGAGAAACCCTAACCTCTCAGTTAGCGTTCATTTGATAGGTTAGCCACTGTGTTTTATCGGACAGGCGATCATAGGCGGCCCGTCCCCGGTAATTGTTCTCCGCCGTTATCCAACGAACAAACGGCCAATTGTTCGATTGCGCTTCTTCTTTCAGACACTCAAACAACTGATCAACCACCCCTTCACCGCGGCAAGCCGGATCAACATAGAGATCATCTAAAAAGCCAACGGCAGCCCCTCGAAGCGGTGATGGCATCTCCCGATAATGCATCAGTCCTATTCCATCGCCATGCTCATCTTTGGCCATAAGGGCAAAAAATCGGTTTTGCGAATCAAAGATCCACTGCCATACCTGATCAAGAGTTTGCTGCTCCATCGGCATCTGGTAAAAATCGGCATATCCTCGATAGAGTTTTTCCCACTGCCCACGGTCACTTAAGCTCAAAGCAGACACAGTAATCGTCATTTTTCTCTCCTTACACAGGGCTGGTCTTTACGCTGCGTTTTGTTATTCAAATCCAGAAAACAGGCCAGTTCAGAGTATTTTCATAAATATTTCTAAACGCCTTTCACTACGCACTTTAAAGAATCAGGTTCGACTCCAGGCATCAGCCCCACGGTGTTGAATCATCTGTGACAATGAATTAATAACTCGACCTTTTGCATCAAAGTTATCCTTAGCCAACCAACTTTCGATCAGTTCCCGCACCACTGGCCACTCGTTATCCAGAATTGAGTACCAGGCAGTATCCCTGTTTTTACCTTTAAAGATCATGTGATTGTAGAAGACCCCTTCGAATCTAAAGCCTAGTCTGCAGGCAGCGGAGCGGGAGTTTTCATTCAGTGAATTGCAACGCCACTGCATTCGACGGTAACCGAGATCATCCATGGCGTATCGGATCATTAAATAGAGCGCTTCAGTGGCCGCCTGCGTCTTTTGCAGTTGTGGTCCAAACCAGATATGACCGATCTCAATCACCCCGTTAATTGGGTTGATGTCCAGAAAGCTGGCCTGACCGCAAACCTCGTTACTCGCTTTACAGCGCAGGGCAAAGAATATTTGGTTCGGATCGGCACTCTGCTGCTTTATCACAGCGGTATAACTGCTCAGATCTGACCAGGGCCCGTAGGCCAGATAGTCCCATATTTTCAAACCCTGTTCTGAACCATGACTAGCCTGATACAGCGCTTCGGCATGCTGATCGAAACGCATCGGTTCAAGCACTACATATTCCCCTTCAAGTTTGATACGTGCAGGGGCAAGTGCTGGAGGGGGCGTTGTAACCTCGGCGCCACTCAATGGCCGCAAATAGACATTCTCTTGCAATGTTTCAGTCGTCAAAATATTTCCCCTTTCATAACCTGCGCATGGCAATGATCGTTCGAGTTCATACACTGAAGACTAAATCTAATAATGGATCTTTTATAGCCCCAATATCTACAAATAAATAGGACCCAATTTTTAAGTTTGATTTGTCGAATATTGGCACCAAACAATACAGCCAGCACAAAAGGCTTTAGCGGCATGTCAAGCTGGTTGGCTATAACGGCTGCAGCATTGCTTGAGAGTATATTTGTCATCCACGACTTTACCGATCCGCTGACGGCAACGGGTAAAACTGGTGGGGTGACATGGAAAGTCGTGCTGAAGACCCTTAACAGCAAAAAACGTCAAGTTTTAGGTATTCAAAGAATATACGTTGTCAAAAAATCAATAAATTACATGTTTTTCAGGGCGACTAATTCACAAGTGCCTCCGCTGTTGTAAATACAACTAACTCAGAGCCTCACCATCGAGTAAATTTTGCTCACAAAGCTGACCAATCAACTCGATAAGCAAAGCCTCCACAGCACGGCAAGCAGTTGTCCTCGGGCGATCTTTTAAGCGCACCAACGAATGAATCCTCTCGATACTCGGCTGAATGATTTTCAAGGCGCTCAACTCGCCCCTTTGCAACTCCACCTCCATCACATCTCGCGGAATAATCGCATTCGCAATACCGCTGTTGATCAAACAACGTATCCCCAGACCGGTATTTTGTTCATAGCGAATATCTAACGGGCGACGGGCCTCCAGCGCAGCCTGTTCAATGTGCAGGCGAATGTTATGCGGCCGAGAGGGAGCGACGAGGGGATAATCTGCCAGCTCCTCAAATAAAATGGTCTCGCCCTCCATCACCGAGCCTATGTTTTTTCCAACAAGACACAGTGATTCACGGTATACGGGTAACACCTCGACGCCACTTAGATCAGCGGCATTGGGAATCAATCCAAGATCTACCTTTCCATCAGCGACCTGCTGCGCAGCCACAAGACTCATGGCATCAAAAACATTCAGCTGTACCTCAGGAAAGCGTTTTTCTGTCTCGGTCACTAACAGGGGTAGCAGGGTGTAAGCCTTAGAGGCATCAATCACAAGACACACCTCTCCCCTGGGAGAAAACTCATTAGAATTAACATCCGCACGAGCACTTTCAACCTGTCGCAGAATCAGTCCGGCATGGTGGAAAAGCTTTTCCCCCGCGGCTGTAAGCTGAACCCCTTTGACGGAGCGGGTGAACAGTTCAACCTCAAGCTCTTTTTCCAGTGCCGCTACTTGATGACTCAGGGCCGGCTGAGCTATATACAACTGCCGTGACGCCGCTGAAACACTGCCTAGTTCCGCTATTTTGAGAAAGTACTTCAACTGATTGAGTTTCACATCGGTTCCTCCAAATCATCACACTGACTGCTTTCCATATTTTTTTTATATGGAACACTATAGTCATTATGTATTTTTTTTTATACAAGATCATGGTTACAGTGATTAGAATCGTTTCACCTGGCTTGATATGGTTCTGTTGGTTGAGTCACCAGCCGTAGTAGTCAGCATAAAATAATAACAATCTGGCTTTTTAGAGGAATAGATAATGAGCGTCATCCATAAAGAAAAAAATGAAGGCCCATCAGCGTGGAAAGGAAAAGATATAAAGGATGACGGTACATGGATTTATCATTGGTCTGATGAATCAATTAGCGTTCTCGAAAGGGCCTTAGAAAATGTCAAACAAAAAGGGCTACAAGTCCCCGACTTTACTAAAGAAGATTTCCCAATTACTCAGCTCTCAGAAGAGATAAGCTACTTCAATGAGGAGCTGGAAAATGGCAAGGGTTTCATCGTCATTCGCGGCTTGCCAATTGATCGATATACGGATGATGAAGCAGCCATTATTTACTACGGCCTAGGCCTTCATATGGGCACTCCGGTTTCTCAAAATATAAAAGGCGATATGTTAGGGCATGTGCGAAATATTGGGGAAGTAGATACAAAGCATGTTCGTGTATATGAGACGAATGAATATCTCCCTTATCATGCCGATTTATCGGATGTTGTTGGTTTACTTTGTCTACGTAAAGCTAAATCAGGAGGTATGAGCAGCCTTTCAAGTGCAATGACGCTCTATAACGAAATTCTGGAAAAACACCCAGAGTATCTTGGGCTTCTTCACCGCCTCTTCCTGTTAGAGCATCTTAATGACGGTGACGTAGGTTTAACACCAATCTTTAGTCATCATAAGGGTAAGTTAAGCGCTCGATATTTGCGCCAATATATAGAGATAGCTCAGGAAAATGCAGGCTTACCGTTATCGACTGTAGAAGTTGAAGCCTTAGACCTTGTTGATACTATTTTAAATAATCCAGATATTCGTTTAGATATGATGATGGAGCCCGGTGATATCCAATTCGCAAATAACTATACCATCTTCCATTCCCGCACGAGCTTCGAAGATTACGACGAACTTGAACGCAGACGACATCTGTATAGATTATGGCTGAAGATGCCCAATGCCAGGGAACTTGCTCCAGATTTTCCTGGACGTAATGGTATTTCCAAACGCTAAAAAACCGTGAATCCATATTCTGTTCAACATCCCGTATCTTTTAAATATGGGATGTCATACCCAAAATGTATTTTTATTTATACAAGATAATGATGACTGTGATTTAAGTCATTTTTAACCTAAAAATAAAAATAACCCGGATCACGCTATGACACTCAACACCACCCAGCACGATAACCTGCTGAACAGCCTCCTACCGGAGCTGGGTCAGCTGATCCCTGCGCAATTCATCATCACCGAAGTCGAGCAGCTACACGCTTACGAATGCGACGCCTTCACCACCATGCGCCAGCTACCGTTGCTGACCGTGCTGCCGGAAACCATCGAGCAGGTGCAGCACGTGATGCGTTGCTGCAACCACTTAAATATTCCCGTGGTTGCCCGGGGAGCAGGAACCGGCTTAACTGCCGGCTCAATGCCGGTTGAAAACGGTGTCTTGCTTGGTATGAGCAAATTTGACCAGATCCACGATATCGATCTTAATAATCGCACCGCCCTGATCGACCCTGGGGTACGCAACCAGTCGGTATCTGATGCCGTTGCTCCCCATAACCTGTATTTTGCACCGGATCCGTCATCGCAACTGGCCTGCTCGGTCGGCGGTAATGTCGCCGAAAACGCCGGCGGTGTGCACTGCCTCAAGTACGGCCTGACCGTACATAATATCCTTGAGCTTGAAATAGTAACCATCGAAGGCGAGCTGATTACCCTTGGCAGTGCGGCGCTGGACGCGGCTGGGTATGATCTCACCGCAATCATGACAGGTTCCGAAGGCCTGCTGGGTATCATAGTCAAGATCCGGGTCAAGCTGCTACCGATCCCAGCCAGCACGCGTGTCATGCTTGCAGCCTTCGCAACCATAGAGGACGCCGGCCATGCCATTGCTGCAGTGATCGGTGCCGGGATTATCCCTGCCGGATTGGAGATGATTGACCAAACCGGTATCCGTGCCATTGAGGAATTGATGCATGCAGGTTACCCGGTTGATGCCGCGGCGGTCATTATCTGCGAGCTGGATGGCAGTGCCGCAGAGGTTGAAGATGAACTGAGTAACGTCATCAATATTTTCACCGGCCTCAACGCGACTGACATTCAGATCGCCAGTAACGCTGAAGAGAGCAAGCGAATCTGGGCTGCACGTAAAGCAGCATTTCCCGCACTGGCCCGGTTGGCGCCGGATAACTATATTATGGACGGCACTATTCCGCGCCGCGCACTGGCTCAGGTATGGAAGCAGATCAACCAGCTAGCTGACCAATACCAGCTGCAGGTGGTCAATGTATTTCACGCTGGGGACGGCAATATGCACCCATCGATTCTTTTTGACTCCTCTGATGAAGATCAACACCGGCGAGCCTTTGAACTGGGCACCCGTATTCTTGAGCTCTGTATCGAAGTCGGCGGTACTATTTCCGGCGAACACGGCATCGGACTGGAGAAGATCAATCAGATGTGCCTGCAGTTTTCCACCACCGAACTGCAGCAGTTCCACGCCCTGAAGCAGGCGTTTGATGCAAAACAACTCCTCAACCCCGGTAAGCAGATCCCAACTTTGGCCCGTTGTGCCGAATTTAATGCCATGCATGTACATCATGGCGATATGCCCTTTCCCCACCTGGAGCGTTTCTGATTATGCAAGCTGTGGCAGAACACGAATTTCCGGGATCCCTGACCCAGAATCAGGCCCGTGAGCAGGCCCAGTCGTTAGCCGATCAGGTACAACAGGCATTTGTAAACCAACAGCCCTTGGTAATATCCAGCGGCGGCAGCAAAGGTTTTTATGGTCACCCCCTTGAGGGAGAAAAGCTTTCGCTCAGTGGTTATCAGGGCATTGTCAGTTATGAACCTTCCGAACTGGTCATTACCGCCCGGGCAGGCACCCCACTCCATATCATAGAAACCGTATTGGCTGAACAAGGCCAGATGCTAGGCTTTGAGCCGCCTCATTATGCAGCCAGTGCCACCCTGGGCGGCACTATCGCCTGTGGTTTATCCGGGCCTCGGAGACCCTATAGTGGCGCGGCACGGGACTTTGTCTTGGGTGTCACAATGATCAACGGCAAAGGTGAAATCCTACGCTTTGGTGGCCAGGTGATGAAGAACGTAGCTGGCTACGATGTCTCCCGGTTGATGAGCGGCGCCCAGGGCACCCTTGGTGTACTGCTGGAAATCAGCCTGAAAGTGATCCCCATGCCGGCCCATGAAGAGACCCGGGTACTTAGCTGCAGCCAACAACAGATGCAAACCCTGTTATGCGACCTAGGGCGCCAGCCATTGCCAGTCTCAGCCACCCTGTTTCATAACGACCGACTCTATATTCGCCTGTCCGGTACGGCAGCCGGCGTCCATTCCGCAGCACAGGTAATAGGCGGAGATCTGCTGAGTGCAGATCAGTTCTGGCTACAGGCTAAAGAACAACAGCACCCATTCTTTAACTCAGACCAGACCTTTTGGCGCCTGTCATTGCCACCGGCGGCAACGGCAGTGCCTGATGATATTGCAAAGCAGCAACTGATCGAATGGGGCGGAGCGCAACGCTGGCTCTACAGCGAGGCAGATCGTTGCCAAGTTATTCAGTGGGCTGAAGCGAATGGTGGCCATGCCACCGCGGTGGATCGCAGTAAACATGGCTGCACCCTGTTTCATCCGCTCAGCAGTGCCCTGCTGCCGCTTAGCAAGCGAATAAAACAGAGCTTCGACCCGGCCGGCATCCTGAATGCTGGTCGCCTGTATCCCGATCTGTAACCTACTTAAATATAAATGGAAGACGACTGTGCAGATCAAAATCACAGAATCACTGAGACAGAGCCCGCGTGGCCAAGAGGCGGAATCGATACTGCGCAAGTGCGTTCATTGTGGCTTCTGCCTGGCGACCTGCCCCACTTATAACCTTTCCGGCAATGAACTAGACAGTCCCCGAGGACGAATCTACCTGATTAAGCAGTTGCTGGAAGGTAATCCGGTTTCCCAAATCACCCAGCAGCACCTGGACAGCTGCCTGAACTGCCGTGCTTGTGAAACCACCTGTCCTTCTAATGTACAGTACCACCGCCTGCTGGAGATCGGTGCGCCACTAGTCGAGCAGGAGGTGCCCCGCAACCTGAAACAGCGCCTGCTGCGTACCGCGATTCTTAACGTTTTACCTTACCGCAACCGTTTCACCCCTTTATTACGTACAGCACAGGCTGTTCGCCCGCTGCTGCCCAAAGCACTCCGCAATAAAGTGCCCGCTAGGAAACTAACCACCGCAGCAGCCAGACCGGATCTGATTACCCTCCAGCGTACCATGCTGATACTTGAAGGCTGCGTACAACCAGCCATCGATCCGGATATCAATGCGGCGACCACCCGGATATTGAACAGGCTTGGAATATCTCTGATTACCGCTCCTAAGGCTGGTTGTTGCGGTGCTCTGAGCTATCACCTCAATCAGCAGCAGGACGGGCTGGACTTTATGCGTCGTAATATCGATGCATGGTGGCCACAGATCGAACAAGGTTGCGAAGCGATCGTCATGACCGCCAGCGGCTGCGGTACCACAGTAAAGGAATATGCTGAGCTGTTAAAAGATGATCCTCACTACGCAGAAAAGGCCCGCCGGGTTTCAACACTGACAAAAGATATCGTGGAAGTACTCAGTAAGGAAACCATCGAAAATCTGCCGATTAATCCGGCTGTCAGTTTGGCGTTCCAGTGTCCCTGCTCGCTGCAACATGGCCAGGGGCTGGAGGGTACCGTGGAAGCGCTACTCAGTCGGATGGGCTTTGAGCTCAAATCAGTCAGAGACAGTCACATTTGCTGCGGCTCAGCAGGCACTTACTCAATCTTTCAACCCGAGCTGGCAACCGAACTTAGGCAAAACAAACGTAGAGCCCTGGAAAGTTCCGGTGCAGATCAATTTGTATCCGCCAATATCGGTTGTATCAGCCACCTGTCTGAGGGTGCTGATCGTCCCGTCAGGCACTGGATACAAGTCGTCGATGCAGCACTGGACCAAACTCCAGTTTGAAATAAACCAGGCCTGATTAAAGGCACAACAATAAAAAGAAGGTAGAAACTATGAAACTAAAGACTCTGTTTAAACCCCTAACCGGTATTGCACTGAGCATGACCCTTGCCACCAGCGCATTTGCGGAAACCACCATGCGCGTTGCCAGCTGGCTACCACCGACCCATCCACAGAATGCGGTGGTGCTAGATACCTGGGGTAAGTGGATCGACGAAGCCACCGAAGGCCGGGTAAAAATGGTAATCGAATACGGCATGGGCCACCCAAAGACCATGTTTGAGCTGGTGGAAGATGGCGTAGTCGATGCCAGCTGGAGTGTACATGGCTATATACCGGGTCGCTTTAAACTGACCGAATCAGTAGAGCTGCCTAATCTTAACGCCAGCGCTGAAGCAGCTTCGGTCGCTCTGTGGCGAGTGAGTAACAAGTACTACAAGCAGGCCAATGAACACGAAGGCTTAACCCTGGCAGCACTGTTTACTCACGGGCCGGGCCAGATCCATCTGGCGAAGCCAATCAGTTCACTGGAAGAGATGAAGGGTCGCAAGATCCGCCTCGGTGGCGGAATTCAAGGCGCTCTGGGTAAGCGGATGGGCGTAACCCCGGTGGGTGCTCCCGCCACTAAAGTGTACGAGATGATGCAGCAAGGGGTTGTCGGTGGCGTCTTTATCCCGGCTGGCGAGCAGAAGACCCTGCGTCTGAACGAAGTCACAAAGCAGCTGGTTCTGCTACCCGGCGGCATGTACACCATGAGTTTTTCTATGTTCCTCAACCCAGGTTTTATGGCAGGCCTGAGTCAGGCTGACCGGGATGCGATTATGAAAGTATCAGGTGAGAAGCTATCCGCATTGGCAGGCAGAGCCTGGGATGCCGGTGATACTGAAGGCCTGAAGATAGCAAAAGAGGCCGGGGTTTCGATTCTTGAGGTGAAGCCTGGTGATCTGATTGATCGGGAGTTCCAGACCATGATTAAAGGTATGGATGAAGATTACCTTACCCGGGTTGCAGACCGGGGGGTAGATGCGGCAGGCGCGCTGAAAGAATTACGTGAGATTGCAAGAAACTATAATCCTTAACAGCCCTGCCAGAGCTATGTCGGCCTGAAAGCAGAGCCTACATACTCTGGTTAAGCCTGTTCAGTGACGTTAGTGACTAATCGGATATGGTTTGTGTTAGCCGCCCTGCGATTTAGTTCTAAGTGCTAACGTGTTCTATCAAGCAAAAATGGAGTGGCTGACCTAATCAGCCGATTTCTTATCATTTTCCCGTCTACATGCCTGGCTATAAACATGCAGACGGACTTTTCCTACCCTCGTAACATCTGATCCACACGCATGATATCCACTTTCTGCTTAATAATAGTAAACAGGGATTCTCTGCTTCCTTCGCTAAGAGCCACGGCCTAACCTCCCTTTCAGTAAGAACTTTATCTCTGAGCCCTCAGTGTTCTCTGTGGTGAATTTTCGCAGAAAAAAGAGTTAAGGGCGCTTTATCACAGAGGGCACAGAGAACACTGAGGAGGAAAGTTATCCACATCACCCAACCGGATAAAATACCGGTATCAAAAAACTCAGAGATAACCACATTATGATTGTTAGCGGGATACCGACTTTTAAAAAGTCATTAAAGGTGTAGCCCCCTACGGTCATTACCAGCAGATTGGTCTTATAAGCCATTGGCGTGGCATAGCTCATATTGGCACCAAACAAAACAGCCAGCACAAAAGGCTCTAGCGGCATGCCTAATTGATTGGCTATCCCGATCGCTATGGGTGTGCCTATAACGGCAGCAGCATTGTTTGAGACTATATTGGTCATCACTGCCATCAGTAACATCAACCCACTTAACTGCATAGTCACCGACATATCCGCCGTCAGGTAGACAAAACCGGCTGCCATCGCATCGGCAGCTCCGGTTTCAAGCATGGCAAACCCCAGCGCTAATGATGCCGCAACGATCAGGATAATCTGGGTATTGACGGCCTCAGCCATCTCTTTCCAGCCCAGGCAGTTTGTCAGCGCTAATAACAACACGCCACAGACGGCACTTATGGCGATGGGTAAAATGCCCAGCGCCGCAATGCCAACCACCGCGATCATAATCATTAATGCCAGCGGCGCTTTCTGAGAATGGGGAATGTGAGACGTGGCATCGAGCACCAGTATCTTTCCTTGCTGCTTAAGCTCTGCGATTGTTTCACTCGCACCTTGTACCAACAATACGTCACCCACCTGCAACTGCGCATTGTCTATATCAGCCACGGCCTGGCGGCTCTGCGGGCCGGAGCGATGCAAGGCCAGAATCACCAGTTGGTATCTATCAGCAAAGCGTGTTTTTGAAACTGACGTGTTTAATAGTGGCGAGCCCTGGGCAATGATGAGTTCCGCCAATTGTTGATCTTCTGCCTGCAAAGGATGGTCTTCATCTATTTTTATATCACTACTATATAAATCGGCATCCAACAGCTTTTCATAGGTTTTTAGGTTTTCCGGACTATCACTCACCAGTAGTTGATCCCCCTGATTCAGGGTCATTTGCCGAGAGGGAACGGTCAGCGTATCGCTACCAGCCCGTTTGACAAATTTGATATTGACCAACTTATCTGTCTGCTCGATGATCTCTTCTAGTGTTTTACCCTCAGAAAAACCATCTTGATTAATATGTAACGCGGCGGAAAAAACCCGTGGCGACGCATCCCCAAGTTCCGACTCTCTATCGGGTAGCATTATTGGCGCCACCAGCCATAAGTACATGATTGCCAACATGCTGCTGATTGCTACGGGCATCATAAATTCAAACATAGAAAAAGGGTCCATCCCCATGCTGACGGCCACAGAAACCACCAGCAAATTGGTAGACGTGCCGATGGTGGTTCCCATACCCCCTATCAGGGTGGCAAAGCCCATGGGCATCAGAATTCGTGATGCCGATGTTTTAGTGCGCAACGAAACACTGGTAAGAATAGGCAACAGTAAAATAACAATAGGCACGTTATTAACAAACGCACTCAATACAGCACCGACTATCAAGGTTAGTAAAAAGGACAGTTTTGGTGAAACCTCCCATAAGCGGGTCAAAGCCCTGCCAACGGGTTCAAGGGCGCCGGTTCGGGCCAGCGCGTGCCCTATTATCATCAGCGCAGTAACCGCAATTAAGGCTTCATGCCCAAAGCCGGAAAAGAAATCTACGGCATGAATGGTTTCGCCATCAGCGATATAAGGGAATAGTTGAAAACCGGTAGCCAGAGCGGCTAAGACAAATAAACTGGAGGTTTCCAGGGGTAGCCAGTCCCGGGTAAAAAGAAACAGAGCCAAAGCTGTCAGTAATAAAACGGCAATGGCATGAGCATTCAATACTATGTCAGCGGGCATCATTATATGCGCTACTCGGTCTGTAAAAGCGTCTAATGCAGTGTAGCAAAGCCAGTGGGGTAAACTACAGATTACAGAGATAAACCAAGTCTGAGCAAAAAACGATACGACCTTCCCGCCGAACAGCCGCTTGAACCAATACGTACATCTTCCGGCTTTACGCTTCGATCTCAGGCATATAAGTAAGCATCGTCGCCCAAACAGCAAGTCGATAACAGCAGAGCATTAACGGAAATTTCGATAACGTTGGCTTACCTGGCTTTCGCCTCTGCCCTCAAATCAAGGACTTTTCCTACTGTACGATTCCAGTTAGCTGCACATTCCGGCCCGCAGCGCTCCGCCCAACGCGGTAAGATTACCTCCGTAGCAATTTGGTTACGGACAATAAGGTCGGCATCCGAAGGCTCTACCAGCTTCATCTTGCCTGTCTCACCAATAGAACAAGGGCCATCTGACAGACAGGCCAGTGCAATGGCATCTTCCGTCGCGGTTTCCTGCCACATTTTTTCGGTTAAAACTGAGATTTCCTTTTGTAAAAGCGTCTTTTGCTTATCGCTTAGCAAATTCCACTTATTCATATTCATTGCGCCGAAGGCAAGCCCCCAGCCCACCCGTAAAGTGAACCCATAGGAAGCCACCTTATACAGCTCTCCGGTATAAGCTGACATCGTGCCGGTAATGACGCAATCAACGATGCCTTTTCTGAGAGCATCAGGCACATCATTAAAAGGAACACTTACTGGAATAGCACCAATACCTTCAACAAAATCCCCCAACGTCGTCAAAAAGACTCTTATCCGTTTTCCTTTCAGGTCTTCAATATTACTTATCTGCTGGTCACACCAAAGCATCTGACTTGGGAAGGGATATAGCATCATTAGTTTTGCATTATATTTTTCCGCAAAGGCACGTTCGAGTGTCGGAAAATAAGCATTCGCCACCTGTTTCTGCACATCAATGTTTTGTACCAGAGATGACAGATCTGCCCCTTCAAAGATTTCACTTTCTGGTACTACATACCCCGGCAGACCAAAGGCAAAATCAAACACACCATTTTTTACCAGGCGCATGATTTCATAACCCTGTAAGCCAAGTTCAGTGTGCGGCTTAATTTCACCGATAATCTGTCCCCCGGTTACATCAGCAATACGCTGATTCCAGAAGGGCCCCTCGTGTTTTTGGTAATTGGTGAAATACCCCCAGGTACCTACAGCCTTGATGATGATAGTATCGCTCGCCGCTAAAACACCGCTAAAACCTGCTACCGCCAGACAGAAAAGGAGTGAGACTAAGTAGTTTTTTATTGTTTTCATAAACATCAGCTTATTCCACTGCCAGGATAATGTCTTAATAGGTTTTTAAGGGTAGCCTTAATTATAGCGATTGCCTACAACCCGTTCACAGCGGATTATAATGTCTACTTAGCAGAAGCATAATTTCTAATTAATCTCTGTTATGGCTATGATGCAACATAGATTAATCAAGGCATCCTTCATATGAAGAGTAAGTATCGGTTAGGAATTCGTGGCCGCTTTTTCTTAGCATTTGCCGCATTAAGTGCGTTAACCATACTCACAAGCATTATCAGCTGGATGTCGTATAACCGCCTCGGGGATGAGTTAAATCAAGTGGTTGAGGGGAGTATACATACCCTTAGCCTGATGGCCGATCTTAAAGAGCGGGGCACCAAAATAACCCTGATGGCCCCCACTTTACTCGCGGTAAAAGATGAACAGGGTCGGCAGAAAATCCGTGAGGATTTAAATCTCAATATAACCGGCATGGCTGATTTACTGCCGCAAATTTCTGCTGTCACACAGGACAATCAGGCGCAAAAAAACCTGTCTGAACAGATTGAAACATTAAATAGCACGCTATCTGAGCTTGATAGAAACGTATTCCAAAAACTCGAAATACAGCAGAAAAAGAGCTCTGAAAATCAACGCCTCCGGTGGGTCGCCTCAAGTTTTTTGAGTGATATCAACAGGCTCATAGAAAACGAACAGCAGTATCTGTTTAGCCTCTTCAATCAGGACGCTCCTGATTCATGGATCTCTATGAACAACTTCGGTAGAGATGCCGTCAGCAAGATTAATGCTGATTTACAGGGGTTGTTCCGTATCAAAGCTGATGCAAACCTGTTGATTAACTTAGTGGATCGGGCCCAGCACCTGCCTGATCTGAACTCTCTGATCGCAACCCAGGCGCACTCCGATGAGATTATCTTACGGATTAAACAAGATATTGATGCCGTTGGAAATCTACAGGGCATTCAGGCATTGAAGCAAACCATCGTAAATATCGTCTTTCTTACCCGGGGGGAAGACAATATGTTTACCATCCGCAGTAAAGAACGGGCCATTCTACAATCCGGTGAGTTGCTGCTTAGTCGTATCAGAGAAGAGCTGGGCAATTTAAATCTACAAGTTGCTGTGCAGACAGATAAAACAGAAGCCGCCGCTCAAGTCTCAGCACAAAGTGCCCGGGAAACAATCAAGAAAGGCCGTATCTGGATGCTGTTAATGGTCGCCGCTAGTTTATTATTCTCTATCCTGATTGTGTGGCTGTATGTAGGCCGAAATATGGTCGGAAGAATTACCAGTCTGGACGCCAGTATGCGCTCGATTGCCAATGGCAATCTGGATGAACAAGTTCAGGTTAAGGGTAGTGATGAGATTGGTACTATGGCGCGCTCATTAGTCAGTTTCCGCGATCAACTAACCACTCTACAGGAAGATCTGGTACAGGCCGGTAAGCTCGCGGCGCTGGGCCAGCTATCGGCAGGTATAGCCCACGAGATTAATCAGCCATTGTCGGCTATTGGCCATTACTCGCATAACGGTTTGCGGCTGATAAAGTCTGGGCGGCTGGAAGAAACAGAGAAAAACCTTAATCAGATTTCCAACCTAACTAAGCGCGCAACCACCATTATTACGCGCCTTAAGTCATTAGCCCGCAAGCAACAGGACAATCTGGTGATGGTCGATCTGCGACTAGTGGTAGATAACGTCTTATCGATGCTTGAAGGAGATGAGGTCAGAAAGCTCACATCGATAAAGGTTAGTTTTGATCATGACCGTAACCTGGTTAATGCCGATGCCGTGCAGCTTGAACAGGTTGTCCTTAACCTAGTCACCAATGCTCTGGATGCCATTAATGATCAGCCAGAAAAGCTGATAACGGTTGACTGTCTGCATCAGCAGGACTGGTTTGAGATCCATGTCCGTGACAACGGGCCCGGGATTAGCAAAGAATTACGCGAACAGATCTTTGAGCCGTTTTTCACGACTAAACGCCGAGGGCAAAGCCTGGGGCTGGGTTTATCTATTTCCTACAACATAATAAAAAGTTTTGGCGGCAAGCTAACCGTTGATGATGGATCGGGAAGCGGCGCGTCATTTTGTATTCAGTTACCAGAATTCCGGAGAAGTAAGTCATGAGCTCAGCCATATCTGATGGCCAGGTAATAGTCATTGATGATGAAGAGATTGTCCGTGAATCAATGATTCAGACACTTCAGCTTGAAGACTATAACGCCACCGGGTTTGAAAACCCCCGGAGCGCAATTGCCCAATGCTCAACAAGCTGGCAAGGGGTCATTATCTGTGACGTCCGTATGGATATCATGGGCGGGCTCGATGTGCTGCAGTTGATCCTCGAAATTGATCCTGAAATACCGGTGATCATGTTTAGCGGCCATTCGGATATCGCTATCGCTGTCCAGGCAATACGTCTGGGCGCATACGACTTTCTGGAAAAAACCGATGACCCTCAGCACCATCTCAATACAGTGCAGCGGGCCTGGAAAAAACGTCAGCTGGTATTGGAAAACAGACGTTTACGGCAAGCGATACAAGGTCAACACGAAATTGATAACCGCCTGGTTGGGCAAAGCGCAATCATAATGCGCCTGCGAGATACCGTGTTACAACTGGCTCAGGTCGACGTGGACCTAATCATCAACGGTGCCACAGGTACCGGCAAAGAAGTTGTTGCTAAGTGTCTGCATGATTACAGCCCGCGGGCTGATAAACCTTTTGTTGCACTTAACTGCGGCGCGGTAACGGAATCAGTCATAGAAAGTGAGCTGTTTGGCCATGAGGCCGGTGCTTTCACCGGGGCAAACAAAAAACGCATCGGTAAAATCGAATATGCCAGCGGCGGCACCCTGTTTCTGGATGAGATCGAGAGCATGCCAGCTTCACTCCAGGTGAGGTTATTACGAGTGTTACAGGAACGAACGCTGCAACGCCTCGGTGGAAATGCAGAAATTGAGATCGATATTCGGGTTGTTGCGGCATCAAAGGTTAATCTGCGCGACGCATCTGATCAGGGAATATTTCGGGAAGACCTCTATTACCGTCTGAATGTAGCCCGTATCGAGATCCCTAACCTGGATCAGCGTAAGGAAGATATACCCGTCTTGTTCTGCCATTTCGTCGGACAGGCTAATCAGCGTTTCGGACGTGAGAACAGACCGATTCCAGAATTGTTATTACAGCAGCTTCGCACCCAGAACTGGCCGGGCAATGTGCGCGAATTACGTAATGCGGCGGAGCGCTGGACGCTAGGACTTTCGATCGAAACCGATGCTGACAATACCCAGACAATCAAGTCGGGCAATCTGGATGAGCTTATAGATAACTATGAGCGGGAAGTTATTGCTGCCGCTCTGGCAACTAATAACGGTCATGCCGAACTGACCGCCGAAGCGCTGGGCATCCCCCGGAAAAAACTCTATCTGCGAATGAAAAAGCATGGCCTCGAACGGAGCAATTTTGTCGGGGAGTGAGTTAAAATTGACTCGTATGAAGCACTTTTCTGAGTCAAAACTGACTCAGACGAGATCCAGCGTTATACACTTTTAAAGATAACCTATTGTTTTATAACAATGTTATTTAATTTTTCAGGTCTGGTACAAGGTTTGCATTTACTAAGGTAGCAAATGCCATTGGTATCGCTAACTAACCGTTGACCTGGAGAATAATAATGAAATTTGTACCTAAAAAAACCACTGTCCTGCTCGCATCCTTACTCACACTGGGATCGGTGGGTAGCGTTTCAGCAGAAACTCAGTGGCATATGCCGACCCCTTATGGTGATGCTAACCTTCCGACCCAGATCGCCCACCAGTTTGCCGAAGAGATCAAAAGTAACACGTCCGGAGAGCTGGATATCGTAGTTCACTCCGGCGCTTCACTGATCAAACATCCTGAAATTCCCCGTGCAGTGAGAACAGGGCAGGTTCAGCTGGGCGAGGTGTTTATCGGTATTATGGGTAATACCCACCCGGTCTTTAAGCATGACAATATTCCTTTCCTAGCAACCACTTATGATAGCGCTGAAAAACTCTGGGACGCGGCCAAACCTGAGGTCGAGAAGCAACTTAACAAAGAGGGCATGATGTTGCTGTATACCGTTGCATGGCCTGCTCAGAGCCTGTACACCAAAGCTCCGGTTAACTCTTTAGCAGATCTGAAAGGATCGAAGATGCGCGCCTACAGCCCTTCTACATCACGTCTTGCTGACCTGATGAACACCTCACCAACAACGGTTCAGGTACCTGAAATTCCTCAGGCATTCAGCACCGGCATTATCGATGCGATGATCACTTCACCCTCTACCGGAGTTAACGGACAGGCCTGGGATTATCTAAGTCACTACACCGATGTACGTGCCTGGATACCTAAGAACGTAGTGGTGGCAAATAAGCGCTCTTTCATGCGCCTTGATAAGAACACTCAACAGGTCATTCTTGCTGCAGCAGCTAATGCCGAAGCTAAGGGTTGGGCGGGCGTTCGGGGTAAAGCTCTGGAAGATACCAAGACTCTGGCAGAGAAAGGGATTGTTGTTTCCGAGCCGTCGGCAGAGCTGATGGCTGAACTGAATAAGATCGGCGCTACTATGATCGAGGAATGGAAAGCAGAAGCACCTGAAGTTGAGGCGATACTGTCCCGCTTCAATCAGTAATCTTCGTCGCCAACAGG
>JAGPUU010000125.1 GCA_018067325.1 Amphritea sp. | reverse complement strand
CCAAGCCTATAATGTCAGGGGGTGACCATGACTAAATCTGAACTGATCGAGCGTTTGATAGACCAGAATGAACAGCTGTCTATCAAAGATGTAGAGCTAGCTGTTAAAACTATGCTGGACCATATGACTGAATCTCTTTCGGAGGGAGATCGGATTGAGATCAGGGGATTTGGCAGTTTTAGCCTGCACTTTCGTGCACCAAGGGTAGGACGCAACCCAAAGACCGGTGATTCAGTATCTCTGGATGCTAAATATGTACCGCATTTTAAACCCGGTAAGGAACTCCGTGAGCAGGTAAATGATAGCCTGAATAACGGGCGTTCTTGAAAGACGAAACAACTAATAAGGGGTAAATAATGCGTTGGTTGAAAACGCTACTGGTACTGATTCTTTGTATTGCATTTCTATTCTGTGGCTGGACCTTTGCCACGCTGAATACAGAGCTTGTATCAATTAATTTGTTTTTTGTAACCCTGCCTGAAGCGAGCCTTTCCTTGTGGCTAATGGCGAGCTTTGTGATTGGCGGCGTTGCCGGTATCTTGGTGAGTGGTCTGTTTGTTATGCTATTAAAGCTTAAGCTGAAATCTGCTCGTCGTAAGATTAATGCTGCTGATAAAGAGCTGGATAAGCTGCGAACAGCTTCATTGAATCGCCCTGCTTGAGATGTCTGAATACCTGTTTATTATACCGCTGTTTATTGCGATTGCTGCGGGCTGGTTTCTCGGGCGTTGGCAGTCAACGGGTAAGAAGCCTGAACAACAATCTCTTCAACAAGAGTATTTTCAGGGGCTTGATTACCTGTTAAGCGAGAATACGGATAAAGCGATCGAGAGCTTTATCCGTGCACTAGAGATTAATTCTTCCACTATTCCTGCACATATTGCGCTTGCAAAGCTGTTTCGAAAGAAAGGTGATGTGGAGCGGGCAATACAGATTCATCAAAGTTTACTGGCGCGTTCTGACCTTTCACGGCATGATTTTCTGCGTATACAGATGGCGTTGGCCCGGGATTATTTCGCCGTAGGCTTGCTTGATCGCGCTGAAAACCTGCTGTTAGAGATTAAAGCTCAACGTCCGGGGCCTGATATTCATCAAAAGGTTATGTCGTTGCTGATTCGGCTTTATGAAAAAGAGCAGGAGTGGCAGCAGGCGCTGGATTTGGCAAATCAGCTGATGAAATCAGAGTTACAGGGGATTGAAGTTGAACTCAGTCATTACTGTTGTGAGTTGGCGGAAGGGTTGATTCAACAGCAGCGTTATCGTCACGCGACAGAAAAACTTAGAATGGCTTTGACCTATGATAAATCTGCGGTACGTGCCAGTTTATTGCTCGCTGATATAGCGATGAAACAGCAGGATTGGAAAACTGCAATTAAAGAGTTTAAGCGGGTTGTCAGTCAAGACCCTGTGTTTCTGTCAGAAACCATTAAACGTTTGAAGCAGTGTTATCGAGAGATTAATCAGCTGCCTGAGTTTGAGCGCCTGATGAAACAATGGCTGAATAAAACCCCTTCGACAACTATTATGCTAGCTGTGGCAGATTGCATTTTTGAGCGTGATGGTGCGTACCCTGCTGGGGCTTTTATTACTGATCAGTTGAAGCACCGCCCCTCCATTAAAGGTTTTAATCAGCTGATAGATCTGTATATTGCTCATGCATCTAAAGGCGCTAACGAAAGTCTTATGGTGTTAAGAGGGCTTACTGGGCAGTTGCAGCTGAGTAAACCCGTTTATAATTGCCAACGCTGCGGTTTTTCTGGAAAATCGCTGCACTGGCAATGTCCCTCATGTCAGAACTGGGGGACAGTCAAACCGATCCAGGGTCTTGAGGGTGAGTAGCCTGGGCCATAATTTGTATGAGATGTAACTGAATGAATGATGCTAAACGGGTTATCGTTGCGCTTGATTATCCGGATCAGCTATCCGCCCTGAGTATGGCTGATCAGCTGGATCCTGAAAAATGTCGTGTCAAAGTGGGTAAAGAGTTGTTTACCCGAGCTGGACCTAAAGTGGTCGAGGCGCTGCATAAGAAAGGTTTTGAAGTTTTTTTGGATCTGAAGTTCCATGATATTCCCAATACAACCGCCAAGGCAGTTCGGGCAGCGGCTGAGATGGGTGTATGGATGGTTAACGTTCATGCGTCAGGCGGTCGTCGGATGATGGAGATGGCGCGTAATGAATTAGATCAGGTTAATGGGTCTGAAACATTGCTAATTGCGGTTACCGTTCTGACCAGTATGGAGCGTCAGGATCTGGCGGATATTGGTTTAGATATTGAGCCATTAGAGCATGTGAAGCGGCTTGCGCTTCTGACTCAGAATAGTGGGCTTGACGGTGTTGTTTGTTCCGCCCAGGAAGTTATTCCGTTACGAAAAATTGTTACACCAGAATTTCAGCTAGTAACTCCAGGAATTCGTCCAGCAGATGCTGAAGTCGGTGATCAGAAACGTATTATGACGCCCGGTGAAGCGATTAGTGCAGGCAGTACGCACTTGGTTATCGGTCGTCCAATTACCCGTGCAGCGATGCCGGTTGAGGCTCTAAAGCGTATTGAAGCTGAGATCCTTGCGGCACGCTAGTTGTCACCTTTGAAAATTGTGCTATTTATTAAGAGCTGGTATTTCTACTGGCTCTTTTTTTTAGCTAAATAAAGGAAACAACGATGAAATGGAATTCATTAATTAAAACGTTTTTACTGACCCTCTGTCTGACATTGCCCTTTAATGTTTCAGCTGGTCCTATGGTGAATATCAACACGGCGCCAACTGATGTGTTGGTAGAGATGCTTCAGGGCATTGGGCCAGCAAAGGCCCAGGCGATTGTTGATTTTCGCGAAACCAATGGGCCATTTAAAACGGTTGATGACTTGGCTAAGGTGAAAGGGATAGGTAGTTCAACTGTCACTAAAAATCTGCAAGTTATCGCTGTTGACGATTCACAGTAGTACTTAAAAAACGTTGAGGTTGTAAACCTTTATACCCAAGGCTGCCATCGGCAGCCTTTTTTATAGTGCTGATTTTGTAGTACTGACTTTAGAGTACAAAGACTAATGTGGCTGGGATGAAGAATAGAGCGCCCATGTTGCCAAGTAGTACAATTGAAGCAACCTGCTTGGGCTCCTGATTATATTGCTCTGCCACTATGTAGTTGAGTACGGCAGGTGGTAATGCACCAAAGATGATTAGATAAGCAAATTGTTCAGGGCTTAGATGCAGTAGCTGCTGTGCGGCATAAGCGACCAATATTCCTGCTAAAGGGCAGAGTAGAGCACCGGTTACGCCGATGCGCCAGGCGCTAAAATCGACAGTAATGAGTCTGACACCTAAAGTGAACAGTAACAGAGGGATCGATATCTGCCCCAACATATCCAGCCCGGAGGCTATAGAAGCAGGGACGGTCAGGTTGAGACTGCTCCAGCTTAAACCGGCGATGGTGGCGATGATGATGGGCATCCGCAGTAGCCGCCAGGGGTTGGTTTTGTGATCCATCATATAGATGCCCAGCGTGAAATGTAGCGTCATCTCGACGATGAATAGCATAATTGCGGCAGGTAGTGCGTGTTCGCCAAACGCCAGAATGATCAGGGGTAAGCCCAGGTTTCCGCTGTTGCTGAACATCATGGGTGGCAGAAATGTTTTTGCCTGTACTTTCAACAGGCGGCAAAAGGGCCAGAGTAGTAGGCCTGAACCTAGTATCACCAGAGCAGCGCCCATCGCTAGAGATTGATACCTGACTAGGTCGAAAGATTTATCGGACAGGACAAAGAAAATCAACGCTGGAACGAAGATGTCCATATTCAGCTGATTAGCCAGTGCCATGTCTGGTTTTTTATAGCGTCCATAGAGGTATCCGCAGAGAACAATCGCGAACAGCGGGAACACGGTAAGAAATATTCGCTCGGCCAGCGCCAGGGCAGTACTATCCATTAGCTATCCATCTAATTAGCTTTCGAGAATGAAGGTCACAGGTCCATCGTTGGTCAGGTTTACCTGCATATTAGCTCCAAACTGACCGGTAGCGATATCAGGGTGGAGTATATGAGCCTGTTGGACAAAGTGGTCGTAGAGCGCTTCGCCGTGAGCCGGGCTGGCTCCTTTGGAAAAACCGGGTCGAAGTCCTTTGGTGGTATCAGCAACCAGCGTGAATTGAGATACGATCAATAATCCTCCTTCACGTTGCTGCAGGTTGAGATTCATCTTACCGTCGGTGTCGGCGAAAATACGGTAATTCAAAATCTTCTGTAGCAATTTATCCGCACTTGCTTCTGTGTCGGTTTTTTCCACCCCCAGCAGAAGCAGTATGCCTGGGCCTATTTCACCCTTGCGTTGTCCTTCAATATCAACCGATGCGGATTGAACCCGCTGTATCAGAGCCTTCAATGTTCTGTCCTAGTCTCTGGGTTATGCACGTGATAAAGCAAACTGCTTGGTCGCTTTTATCAGATTGTCGGTGATCCCTCGTTCCAGGGCACTGTGGCCAGCATCTCTTACGATATGAAGCTCTGCCTGAGGCAGGGCCTCATAAAGAGCAAAGGCCTGCTCAATGGGGCATACCATGTCATACCTGCCGTGGACGATAACCGTTGGGATATTTTTTATTTTGTCAGCGTTACGGATAATCTGATCGGGTTCAATAAACGCATGATTGATAAAGTAGTGTGCTTCTATACGGGCCATGGCAAGGGCGACATGGGGATCGCCAAAATGCTCGACTACGTCGTGATTAGGGTCGAGTGTAGAACAGCGTCCCTCCCATACAGACCAGGCTTTAGCCGCGGACATTCTGGCAATTTCATTGTCCGAGGTTAGGCGTTGGTAGTAAGCAGTGAGCATGTTATCCCGTTCATCAACAGGTATCTCTGTGAGGTAATCCTGCCAGTAGTCAGGGAAGATTACACTGGCGCCTTGCTGATAAAACCAGTGAATATCTTGCTCGCGACAAAGGAATATGCCTCGCAGAATCATTCCTAGAACCTTTTCAGGGTAGGTTTCTGCGTAAAGTAGACTAAGGGTTGAGCCCCATGAACCACCGAATAGTAACCACTGATCGATGTTGAGGTATTCGCGGATTTTTTCAATATCAGCAATTAGGTTCTTGGTAGTGTTACCTGCCAAGCTGGCATGGGGAATAGATTGGCCGCAGCCACGTTGATCAAAGAGAATTATTCGGTATTTTTCGGGGTCAAAAAAACAGCGATTGAAACTGTTGGTACCGCCGCCGGGGCCGCCGTGGATAAACAGAACAGGGATTCCCTGAGCGTTACCACTCTCTTCTATGTAGAGAGTATGAGTTTCATCTACAGCAAGCTGGTGCTGTTTATAGGGATTGATATCAGGATAAAGGGTATTCATCTATGGTGTCCTAAAGAGTCGATCCAGACACCGGGAGTATAGCCCGGAACAGTGGTCGCTGTCCGGGCTATTTACACGCGAGGTTTCGTAAGGCTAAAAGCGCTTATTTACCTGAGCGTCCCTGACGCTTACGTGCGTTTTCAGTCAGCAACTTCTTACGCAGACGGATTGAGTTTGGTGTTACTTCCACCAGTTCGTCGTCTTCGATAAAGTCCAGCGCCTGCTCAAGGGTAAACTTGATTGACGGTGTCAGCTGAATGTTTTCATCGGTACCTGAAGCACGGACGTTTGTCAGCTGCTTGCCTTTGATCGGGTTAACTGCAAGGTCGTTGTTACGGGTGTGAATACCCAGCAGCATACCTTCATAAACATCGATGTTAGGGACAACGCAGAGACGGCCACGGCTTTGCAAGTTCCACAGAGAGTATGCCAGTGCTTTACCGGATACCATGGAAACCAGAACGCCGTTACTACGGCTGATCACTTCACCCTGTTTTACTGGACCATAATGGTCGAATACAGACGTCATGATGCCGCTACCGGAAGTCATCGTCATGAACATAGAGCGGAAACCGATCAGGCCACGAGAAGGCATTAGGAAAGTTAGACGTACACGTCCTTTTCCATCAACTTCCATATTGGTCATATCAGCTTTACGTTTGCCCAGCTCTTCAATGATGCTTCCCTGGTGCTGTTCTTCAACGTCGATCAGAACGACTTCGAACGGCTCGTGGATCTCTCCATCAACCTCTTTCTGAATTACTTCAGGACGGGAAACTCCCAGCTCGAAGCCTTCGCGGCGCATAGATTCAATCAGTACTGACAGGTGAAGTTCACCGCGACCTGCTACCTGGAATTTCTCAGGTGATTCGCCTGGCTCAACACGCAGTGCAACGTTGTGGATCAGTTCGCGATCCAGACGATCTTTGATGTTTCGGCTGGTGACAAACTTACCATCCTGTCCAGCGAACGGGGAATCGTTAACCTGGAAGGTCATAGATACGGTTGGTTCATCAACAGACAGTGGTGGCAGTGCTTCTACTTGTGACGGATCGCACAGAGTATCGGAGATGTTAAGCACCTCGATACCAGTAACGCAGACAATGTCGCCTGCACGTGCGGATTCAACGTCAATCCGATCAAGGCCAAGGTAGCCCATGATCTTCTGTAGCTTACCGTTACGTACCTTGCCGTTAACATCGACAATTTTAACAGGCTGGTTTAGCTTGGCTGTACCGCGGGCGATACGACCAACACCGATTACACCGACGTAGCTGTTATAGTCCAGTGCAGAGATCTGCATCTGGAAAGGGCCATCGACATCGACTTTAGGTGGATCAACATGCTCGATAATCGCCTCAAACAGTGGCGTCATATCGTCAGCTAGCTGATCGGCTTCAATACCGGCTACGCCGTTAAGCGCTGAAGCGTAGATGATTGGGAAGTCCAGCTGCTCATCGGTAGCACCGAGGCTATCAAATAGCTCGAATACTTGATCGATAACATAATCCGGACGCGCGCCAGGGCGGTCAACTTTGTTGACTACAACAATTGGGCGCAGGCCCTGATCGAATGCTTTCTGAGTTACGAAACGGGTTTGAGGCATAGGGCCGTCAACCGCGTCAACTAGTAGGCAAACACAGTCAACCATCGATAGAACACGTTCAACTTCACCACCGAAGTCGGCGTGTCCCGGAGTGTCTACGATGTTGATGTGGTAGCCATTCCACTCAATGGCAGTGTTCTTTGCCAGGATGGTAATACCACGTTCTTTTTCCTGGTCGTTCGAATCCATGATTCGTTCGGTGCCTTCGTCACGACGGCCCAGGGTTCCGGACTGTGCAAGAAGTTTATCAACCAGAGTAGTTTTACCATGGTCAACGTGGGCAATGATGGCGATGTTTCTTAATTGTTCAATCACGTCTGGGAACCTGTGCAGACTATATAATAAGGCGCGCATTATACATGAGTTAAGTCGTAGCGGTGGCTTTCTTGTGTAGAGAAAGATGAAAATAGTTTTTTTTCCGGTTTGTTAGTCTGTTTTAGAGGATAAGTCCATTTTGATGGAGTATTATATTGGCACCTTTTTGAGGCGGCATGCATTGAAATCTGACAGCAATAAATATGCTGCGCTATTTTGGGGCGTTCCCCCTTATTGGTGCACTAATTTGGTTTGGTTGTTTGAACGATAACGTTCGGTCTAGCATACTTGTAGTGCGGGTTTAGGAAGTTGAAGTAAGCTGGCATGCCCTTTGCCTTATAAAACGGAATAATGTCTTGCTTGTTATAGAAGCTTTGTAAAAAGCCGCAAAACATAACAGGCAGGTGTCTGGCCATCTAATCTAGTGGAGAAAGTCAAATGTCAGAGACTCTTAATCTGATTAAAGAGCATGATGTTAAGTGGGTTGATATGCGTTTTACCGATACGCACGGTAAAGAGCAGCACGTTACTATCCCTGTTACTGAAGTAAATGAAGATTTCTTCGATGAAGGTAAGATGTTTGATGGTTCGTCCATCGGCGGCTGGAAGGGTATTAATGAATCAGACATGATTCTGTTGCCAGACGATTCTGCTTCTGTCATGGATCCATTTGCTGAAGATACAACGATCATCGTTCGTTGCGACATTGTAGAGCCTACAACCGGCCAAGGTTATGAGCGTGATCCACGTTCTGTTGCTAAGCGCGCTGAGGCTTATCTGAAGTCTACCGGAATCGCTGATAGCGCTTTGTTCGGTCCTGAACCTGAGTTCTTCGTGTTTGATGAAGTTAAATGGCATGCTGATATCAGTGGCTGTGGTTACACTATCGGTTCTGAAGAAGCTTCATGGTCCACTAACAATAGCTATGAAGGTGGTAATACGGGTCACCGTCCACGGGTTAAGGGTGGTTATTTCCCAGTCCCACCGGTTGATTCTCTGCATGATCTGCGTGCTGCTATGTGCGATGCGATGTCGGCTATGGGTTTGACTATCGAAGTTCATCACCACGAAGTTGCAACTGCGGGCCAGTGTGAGATCGGTGTAGGGCCAAATACGCTGACAGCTAAAGCTGACGAAGTGCAGATTCTGAAGTACTGTGTACATAACGTAGCTCATGCATACGGTAAAACAGCGACCTTTATGCCTAAGCCGCTAGTAGGTGATAACGGTTCTGGTATGCATGTTCACCAGTCTCTGTCTAAAGATGGCGTAAACATCTTCCACGGTGATGCCTATGCAGGTATGAGTGAAACGGCTCTGTTCTACATTGGCGGTATCATCAAGCACGCTAAAGCGCTAAACGCTCTGACGAACTCGTCTACCAACGCATACAAGCGTCTGGTTCCAGGTTTTGAAGCGCCTGTTATGCTGGCATACTCTGCCCGTAACCGTTCTGCTTCTATCCGTATTCCATACGTGACTAATCCTAAGGCGTTCCGTATCGAAACTCGCTTCCCTGACCCTTCTGCTAACCCTTACCTGTGCTTTGCCGCACTGATGATGGCTGGTCTTGACGGTATTCAGAATAAGATCCACCCTGGCGATGCTGCGGATAAAGATCTTTATGATCTGCCTGCTGAAGAAGCGCTGGCTATTCCAACGGTTGCTGCTTCTTTTGAAGAAGCGCTGGCTGCTCTGGATAATGACCGTGAGTTTCTGACTGCCGGTGGTGTATTCACCAACGACATGATCGATGCTTACATTACTCTGAAAACTGAAGAGTGTGAGCGAGTAAGTCAGACGACTCACCCGATTGAGTTCGATCTATACTACTCCGTTTAATCGCTCAGATTAACGAGTAAAAAAGCCTCCTTCATGGAGGCTTTTTTTATGCGTCAAAATTACGCGCACTAGTTTGGTGCGCGTGCTATGGTTAAGTTGGCGGCCAGACTTCTACCGAACAGCTATAGATCCCCGAAACTGTGCTTATTTATTGATT
>JAGPUU010000030.1 GCA_018067325.1 Amphritea sp. | reverse complement strand
CGCTGATGTCGAAGGTCTGCAATCGGGCATCGATGAAGACCTGGTTACCCTGCTGGGTAAAGCCTGCCCTATCCCAGTGACTTACGCCGGCGGCGCCCGCTCACTTGAAGACCTGAAACTGGTCGATCAACTATCCAATGGCAAAGTAGATCTCACCATTGGCAGTGCCCTGGATATCTTTGGTGGCAGCGGTGTAACTCTGGAGCAGTGCATTGCGTGGAATAATCGCTAAGCTATTCATCAATGGGCGACGGCCAGCACTGCTATCAGCTCTACCCTTAGCGCTACTATTTTTACTGAGTGGTTGCAGCGAGCAGGTAGAGCTTCGCTTTCTGCCGCCTGACAGCACCATACTGGCATTTGGCGACAGCCTGACTCAGGGTGTCGGCAGCACTGGCGATGGCGATTACCCCCATCAACTGCAACAACTCAGCGGACGTAAAGTAATCAACGCCGGTATCTCAGGAGAGGTCAGCGCCGAAGGTTTACAGCGGCTGCCTGAATTACTCACCCAGTACCAACCTGCCCTACTTATCCTTTTGGAGGGCGGCAACGATATTCTCCGCAACCGGGATAAAGCTCAGCTTAAGCAGAACCTGGCGCAGATGATTGAGTTGGCCCAACGACAGAATATCGATGTTATTTTGGTCGCGGTGCCTGAGAAAAAACTGTTCTCTGATAGTGCACCTCTGTATCGGGAGCTAGCCGAAGAGTATCAACTGATTATCGAACCAGAGATCATTGCCGAGCTATTACGCAACAGCCAATACAAATCAGACCCTATTCACTTTAATAACCAGGGTTATCAACAACTGGCCATCAGGATCAATAACCTGCTGATAGACCATAACGCTTTATAAACAATGGAATTTTTTCTATTACCAGCAGTCATAACTTATGACAATAATCTATTAAGTTCCGGACTTGTTGTATAAATATATGCCGTATAAACCTCTCTTTTATAAACTTACGTTGTTACGAATATCTTCGATTCTTTTCGGTGTAATTTTGACCATCCAGTGTCACTTAGCCAGCGCGCAAGACAGCCAGGAAACCCTTTCGGTTACCCAACGGGCCATAACAGACTTTCGTCAACTTTCAGTACGGATTCTATCGGCCTATAAAGTCCAGCCACACTACATTGGCTCCACAGAAAAGTGGCATCTGTTCCTGAAAAAAGAATCCCGCCAGGCGGTTGATAAAGAATTCAGCTCTATCTTCGGTTATAAAATATCGATACAGGGCACCAGCATCGAAAATGGCTGGGATCTAAAGCTGGGAGTGGATATCGATCCTGATAACTGCCCTGAAGTCACCCACTATAAAGAAGATAAGACGGGGTTCAGCCTGTCTGCCGACACCACCCTGGCAACTCGGTGCCTTAGGCGATAGGCGATTCACTTAAACAATAAAAAAGCCGCATAATGCGGCTTTTGATCCCCTTCAAACAAAACTAATCAATCAAACTCAGGCAACCCTGCGCCCAAGAATCCGTTGTAAGGTGCCATCTTTAGTCACAAAATGATGTTTCGCTGAAGCTGCCACATGAAGGGCTACAGCAGCTATCATGACCTTTCCACCCAGCCCGTGCATCGCATGGCCGAGCTCTCCCAGCAACTCACTCTCATCACCGCTGGCAATCAGTTCAAATCCAAAAACAGCCACTGAGTGACCACCACCGATCGACATCAGAATACCGGAAATAGGCATCATCACAGTACCAGCCAGCAGAATTACGTGAACCACGGTCGTGACTTTCTCCTGCCAGGCAGCAACTGGCGTCAGACGCTCAGGCAAGCGATTGCGGATGCGCCAAGCCAGTCGATACAGAGCAACAACCAACACCAACACACCCACTGATTTATGCAGACCGATCAATTCAAACTTGTCAGCCCCCCGTGGCAGGTCTTCAATATACAGACCAAAAATAAGACTACCGATCACTGCAATAGCAATAATCCAATGTAAAACCACAGTAGTTTTAGTGAGTTGTGAACGACTATCCATGATTAACTCCGTTAGAATGACTATCTGTATACTTTAAATATTAATTATTAAAAAGATAAGTAACTAAGGTGTAAAGAAAGGTAAAGTTATGATTTTTAACAACATGCCAGAAAAAGCTCTCAACAGAAGAGCAATATTGTTAAGGATACTTTAAGCTTTAATGCTTAGAATTAAGTCAAACCTTCAGTGACTTCTCAGGAAACACACATTATGCGTAAAGTAACCATTGGAAAAGCGGGCGTCATCCTGCTCTCTTGTACTATTACAGCATCCGCTTTTGCAGGATTTGGTGATCTGCTGAAAAAGATAGAAGACGGCGGAAAACAACTCATTGAGCAGAAGCAGACCGCACCCGCTTCATCTACCGCTGGAACGAGTCTCGATTACGACACCGTAATAGCCGGACTCAAAGAAGCGCTGGAGGTGGGTAGCCGCCAGGCAATTGAAAGTGTCAGCCAGAAAGGTGGCTACTTCGATAATGCACAGATCAAGATTCCCCTACCGGATCAACTAGAACAAGCCAGTGGTCTGCTGAAAAAATTTGGCCTGGGCTCTCAGATAGAGCAGTTCGAACTCAGCATGAACCGTGCAGCGGAGCAGGCAGCGCCAGAAGCCACTGAAATTCTGGTCACTGCAATCAAAGAGATGAGCATCGAAGATGCCCGTACTATTCTGAACGGCCCTGATAATGCGGCCACAGAGTATTTCCGAGAGAAAACCTCGACCCGACTGAGTGAACTGTTCCGCCCCTCTGTTGAAACATCTATGAATCAGGTGGGTGTGACTAAATATTACGGCGACCTGACTAAAAAAGCAGAAGAAGTGCCTATGGTCGGCAACATGGCCCAAGACTATAATCTTGAAGACCATGTGACCGAAGGTGCTCTGAACGGCCTATTCACCATGTTGGCTGCAGAAGAGAAGAAGATCCGAGAAAATCCAGCGGCACGCACGACCGATCTGCTGAAACAAGTATTCAACTTTTAAGGAATCATAATGTTTAAGAAATATCTGCTGTCCCTACTGCTCAGTGTTGGTTTACTCAGTCCGGCACTTGCTGAAGATATAAACCCTGTTGTCGTTATGACCACCAGCGCCGGTGTTATCGAACTGGAGTTGATGCCCAAGCAAGCGCCACAGACAGTGGCAAACTTTCTTCGTTATGTGGAAAACGATTTTTTCCCGGGGACTATTTTCCACCGGGTAATCGACAACTTTATGATTCAGGGTGGCGGATTCTCCGTCGACATGGAACGTAAAGATACTTTGCCACCGGTCAGTAATGAATCAACTAACGGCCTGCCCAATATGCGCGGCACTATCGCGATGGCCCGTACCAATGACCCAAACAGCGCCACCTCTCAGTTCTTTATCAACCTGAAGAACAACGACTTCCTGAATGCTAAAGGCCAACGTCCCGGCTACGCCGTATTTGGTAAAATAGTTAACGGGATGGATGTGCTAACACAGATAGGTCATGTACAGACTGGCAAGCAAGGGCCATACAAAGATGTACCGGTAGAGCCGATTGTTATTCAGAGTGTTGTTTTGAAATAAAGGACTTAGAAGTAGCTCGTAGCTCGGAAAGGCCTTCTTTTCGAGCTACGGCTTTTATAGCCTTTTGTGACATTCGAGCCACTAGCTACGGCTGTCTTTCCACCGCCACATAAGCCCCGCTGAGGGTCATCGCAACTTTATC
>JAGPUU010000011.1 GCA_018067325.1 Amphritea sp. | reverse complement strand
CCCCGGAATAAGTTAATAGGAATGTTAAAAGTTTTAAGGAAACTTAAAAGCACCCTGTTGGCTCAAAACATACCCGACTTTAAAACGCTACAGCTCTGTAAAAGTGCCGGATTTAAACTCTTCCAGGGAGGCTTTATCAGTAAGCCAACCATAGTTGAAAGGGACTCTATTTCAACTAAAAGTGCGGCGTTACTTCAGTTGGTTCAGGCATTGCAAAAACCGGATATCACTGCACGACAGATCGAAGGGATGGTGATTCTGGACCCTATCCTCAGTTTCAAAATGCTCAGGGTTATTAATTCAGCAGCGTACAACTTAGAAACGAAAATTGAATCCTTACAGCAGGCTGTTGTAATGCTGGGACTGGATCAAATTCGCAGCTGGGCGATGATCATTATGCTCAGTAATCAAGACGGCAAACCTGAAGAGTGGTCACGTAACCTGATCGCCCGGGCACGCATGTGTGAACTTCTGGCAGAACTCACTAACACTGGCAAACCAGAGATCGCTTTTTTGGTGGGTATGCTCTCACAGCTTGATCTGCTATTAGAGACACGACTTGAGGTAATTCTGGACCAAATCTCCATAGATGATGAAGTCAGAGAGGCTGTTTTGAATCATCATGGGCCACTTGGTCAGCTGCTTCATGCGGTTATCAGCTTTGAAAATGGCGACTGGGGCATTGTAAAACGTAGTGGTATCCCGATGATGCTATTTAAGCCGGCGTATCGCCACAGCATTAACTGGACTGAAAGTTCGATGCAGGCGATGCATGAGTAATTAAATCAATTATGAATAGATATTAAAAAAGCGCCATAGGCGCTTTTTTAGTTTTAAGCTCAAAAGAAGAGCTTAACCTGAGAGCTTTAAAGTTCAGTAATACCGCCCATATAGGGTAGCAACACTTCAGGTACTTTAATGGTGCCCTCTGCAGTCTGGTAGTTCTCCAGAACAGCTACAAGTGTTCGGCCAACGGCCAGACCTGAACCATTCAGTGTATGTACCAGCTCAGGTTTGCCTGTTTCCGGGTTACGCCAGCGAGCTTGCATTCGACGTGCCTGGAAGTCGCCCATATTACTGCAAGAAGAAATTTCGCGGTACTTCTGCTGGCCTGGCAACCAGACTTCGATATCATAGGTTTTAGCAGCACTAAAGCCTAGATCGCCGCCACAGAGAATAACCACACGGTACGGTAAATTTAGCTTCTGTAGAATTGTTTCCGCATTACCAATCAACTCTTCCAAAGCATCAATAGACTTAGTTGGCTCTACAATGTGAACCAATTCAACTTTTTCAAATTGATGTTGACGAATCATACCCCGGGTGTCACGGCCATGGCTGCCCGCTTCACTTCGGAAACAAGGTGTATGCGCAACAAACTTAAGCGGCATCTGATCAGCATCAATGATCTCATCACGGACCATATTGGTAACAGGCACTTCAGCCGTAGGGATCAGATAGTAATCACGTTCTCCATCACCGGGAACCTTGAACAGATCCTCTTCAAATTTTGGCAACTGGCCGGTACCACGCAGAGAGTCCGCGTTTACCAGATAAGGAACATAGGTCTCTTCATAACCGTGTTCCGCGGTATGTGTATCCAGCATGAACTGAGTCAGTGCCCGATGCATACGCGCAATACCGCCACGTAGTACAGCAAAACGGGCACCGGTAATTTTAGAGGCGCTGGCAAAGTCCAGCCCACCATTTTGCTCACCCAGATCGACATGATCTTTCGGCTCGAAATCTTGTGGGGTCGGTTCACCCCACTTGCGAATCTCAATATTGTCATCTTCCGTCACACCGGCGGGTACCGATTCATGCGGAATATTTGGCATGCCCATCAGCAGAGCATCCATTTTATCCTGTACGGTTTTCAACTGCTCTTTAGCAGCATCTAACTGCTCGCCCAGGGTGCTTACTTCAGCCAGCAATGGCTGGATATCTTCGCCGGAAGATTTGGCCTTGCCTATATTCTTGGATCGGGTATTTCGCTCACTCTGCAGGCGTTCTGCGTCTACCTGAAATTCACGACGCTGATTTTCCAGAGTGTTGAACTCATCGACCGGGAATTGATAGCCCTTTTTGATCAGTAGCTGCGCTACTTCTTCCGGGTTTGAACGAATATTTTTCGGATCTAGCATGATGTCAGATACAACCTTAAAGTCAGAACAGGCGAGTAAACCATAAACCGCCGTACAGGGCGGTTATGCAGAGCACTACGCTCAATAAAATGTAAATTACGGCCGACATTATATGCCCTTCTTGCAGCATGGTCACGGCCTCCAGTGAGAAGGTAGAGAAAGTTGTAAACGCACCGAGAAAACCAACCATCAGGATAGGTCTGAATTCCGGACTGATGCGTGCTTTTTCCATGATAATGACGAAAAAAACGCCCATAAGAAAGGAACCCAGTACATTACAGAGCATGGTTCCATAAGGAAGTCTGAATTGCGCATTGTTAAGAGCGATAGCGCTAACCCAATATCGGGCAAGTGCACCAAACGCACCGCCAGCAGCGATTGAAAACAGCTGTAGCATGAACTATTCCTTATATCGTTGTTTATGGCTGGAGAGGTCCAGCGCTTCTAAGCGCTTTAGCTTTTCACCTATGCGAATTTCTAAGCCGCGAGGTTCCGGCTGATAATATTTTCGATCAGCAATCTCTTCAGGCAGATATGACTCACCTGCCGCATAAGCATCGGGTTCATTATGGGCATAGCGGTATTCTGCACCATAACCCAAATCCTTCATAAGACTGGTAGGCGCATTACGAAGATGCTCTGGCACTTCATAGCCTGGATCGCTGCGTACATCTGCCATAGCTTGATTAAACGCCTGGTAAACCGCATAACTCTTAGGCGCGCTGGCACAATAGATGGCTGCTTGAGCGATTGCGCGCTCACCTTCTGCGGGCCCTACCCGTTCAAAAGCATCCCAGGCCGACAGTGCAACCTGCATCGCACGAGGATCGGCATTGCCGATATCTTCGGATGCGATTGCTACCAGGCGACGTGCGATATAAAGCGGATCGCACCCCCCATCTAACATCCGGCAGTACCAATATAATGCACCATCAGGGGATGACCCCCTAACCGACTTATGGAATGCCGAGATCATATCGTAAAACAGATCACCCTGTTTATCGTAACGTCGGGCACTGGACTTGAGCACTTCCTCAATTATCTGTGGTCCGATTCTATATTCAGATCCATCAAAGTCGGCCAGATCAGCAGCAATCTCCAGCAGATTCAACCCCCGTCTACCATCGCCATCAGCGGCCGATGCCAGTTTTTCAAGCGCACCGTCTTCAAAGACCAAGGGCTGTTGGGTTATACCCTGCTCCCGGTCATTTAGGGCTCGCAGTAGCAGCGATTGAATATCTTCAAGTTCAAGGCTGCGTAACAGGTAGACCCTGGCC
>JAGPUU010000123.1 GCA_018067325.1 Amphritea sp. | reverse complement strand
TGCCTTCACCGGTGCCTTCACCGCAGGTCAGAACATGGACGATATCCTAGTACTAATCGCCTTCACCGTGATGGGCTATGGTATGAAACTGGTTGGATTGAATCCGGCAGTATTTATCATCGGCTTTATTTTGACACCATTCCTGGAGCAGAACCTGGATCAGGCAATGTCCATCGTTGGCACCGACTATCACCTGTTCTTTGCTTCACCGTTCTCCTGGGTGTTTATCGCGCTGTCCTGCTTCTTTGTATTTTCAAGTATGCGTACCAAAAGAAAAACGCCGAAAAACTCAGCTCCAGACTTAGAGAAAACTGCTTGACCAGAAAACATAAATCCCCCTTCACAGGGTCCTAACCCAGTCGTTGCTATGCAACTGATAAAGGCAACATATCCTGTGAATAACGCTAAACCTAAATAAAAAAAACCAAAGGTCTTAACTATGAAAAACCCTAAGAAAACACTGGCAACACTGACCGCAGCACTGGCCGTAACCTTTGCTTCTGGCGCAGCGCTGGCTGCATACCCTGATAGGCCGATCAACGTGATCGTTCCTTGGGGTGCCGGTGGTGACTCCGACCTAACTACCCGTATTTGGGCCGATGCCATGGAAAAAGAGCTGGGTGTTCCGGTGGTTGTTATTAACAAGACAGGCGGTGGCGGTATAGTAGGTACCTCGTTTGTAGCTCGTGCTAAAAACGACGGCTACACTCTTATAAATGCAGGCGTGAGTAATATGATGGTTACTCCGAACTTCAGCAACACGCCATATAACTTTGAAACCTTTACGCCGATTGTAAAATACACCTCTGTCCCGCTGGCTATCGTCGTAGCCAAAGACAGCCCTTATAAAACATTTGACGACTTTATCGCCGGCGCAAACAGTAACAGAGTGACTCAGGGCTCTTGGGGGGCATCTTCTTCAGGCACCATCATGGCGAATATCATTGCCGATCAGGCGGGTTATAAGGTTAAGTACGTCCATGCAAAAGGTGCAGCCGATTCCATGGTTTCAGTCGTAGGTGGACACATCGACTCAGCAGTCTCTTTCCCACCAGCATTTGGCCCCCATGTTAAGGCTGATCGGGCTCGTGCGCTGGTAATTAACCAGAAGATGGACGCATTTCCAGGCGTACCAACTTTCGCTGATTACGGAATCAAAGGTAGTTTTGGCGGATGGTCCGGTGTTTTTGCACCTAAAGGTGTATCTCAGGAAGTCGTAGACAAACTAACTGCTGCTACTGCTAAGGTCATGAAGGACCCTAAAGTACTGGAAGCATACGAAAACATTGGCGCCCTTATCGACTTTCGCCATGGTCCTGAATGGATTACAGACCTGAAAGCAACCTACAGCATCTACACAGCCGAAGCATTGCGCGTTAGCAAGAAAAAGTAACTGTCCCTCTGAGCGTCAACGTCAGCACGATACCTCCCGGTATCCAGCTGACGTTGTGTTTTACTCCGAAATTTACCTAATTCCAACGTTCAAGTCAGACTCCTCAATCCCAGTCGTCCGAGACTCGCAATACGACAGGCCTGCTCGACCCCTTCCATAACGGTTATACGCTAGCTAATTGCGCCTGTAGCAATGCTATTTCATAGCCTCAGAGTTGATATTAAGTGTATTTCTGCTTATAACATAATCTAACGCATGATTTCCAACACCATTCATAAGCAAAACTAATATCCTAAGGTAGAGCGATGAACCTCAAACAGATGGAAGCCTTTCGTGCAGTAATGCTGACCGGCTCGGTTTCTCAGGCTGCCAAGCAGCTATATCGAACCCAGCCAGCGGTTAGTATGATGCTTAGCTCTCTGGAGGAAGATATCGGTTTCCAGCTATTCGAACGGCGAAAGAAGCGACTCTACCCTACCCCCGAGGCTAACTATCTCTACAATGAGGTAGCAGCAATTTTCTCCCGAATTCAAGACCTGAGCCAAACGGTGCAGGACATCCAGAACAAACAGTACGGCTTTCTACGTATTGGTTGTATGCCGGGACCATCCAACTTCTTTATGCCCGAGATTCTGGCTGACTATTTAGAAGAACATCCCAACGTGCAAGCATCCTTACAGACCCGAACTTCCGACTCCGTGGTTGAGTGGATAGCCTCTAACCAATACGACCTGGGCTTAGCAGAGATGTCCATGCACCAGTTAAATGGCGGCAGGAATCAGATGTTCGAACTGCTATGTACCTGCGCAATTCCTGCAAACCACCCTTTGGCAGAGCACGAAGTAATCACACCGGCAATGCTCGACGAAGAGCCGATGATAACGCTGCACCCCGATCACATGATCTTCCACGATTTAATGCAGCTATTCGAAGCCAGCGGACTCCGCATGAACGTATGCTTACAAACCCGTTTCTTTATACCGGCACTTAAGTTTGTCGAGCGAGGGCTTGGTGTGTGCGTGTTAGATCCAATCTCGGCATTCAGCTACACCACCTACGCACAACCTGGAAAAGTGGTATTCCGCCGTTTTCAGCCGGATGTACATTTGCGTGTAGGCCTTATGTTCCCATCAGAATCACCTTCATCGATGATCACGTTGGAGTTTGCCGAGTTGCTGCGCAAGCGAATCGAAGATGTGATCGATAATCCCGAGCGTTTTCTGTGTTGGGGCCAATAAAACGCCAAATAGAATACGAAAGACTAACGATCACACCTTATGGAAATAAGAGGTAAGGGCCATATATCACGTAAGCCTAATTATTTAGGCTGCCATAGAAAAACAGAGACGACAGAATACCTAAGACTTATCAGAACTGATTAACGACTATAATTAAGGATCACGCCTTTGAACGGATTCTCTAAATAACCCGGTTGCTCAGGTTTGACCTGCTTCAGATTAAAACCCTCTTTTGCCACCAGCTTACTAAAGCGTGCGTGCCGTCCACGACCGGGATCGACCAAAATAATCTGGCTCTCAGGCTTACTATGCTGACAGATAAACTGCGCTAACAGACCGACATGCTCATCTTCATACAGCAGGTCACTGCCAATCACCAGATCGAATTTTCCGATATCGGTTACCGCATCAGCCCAGCCTGTCCGAACAAAAGGTACTTTGGAATCATCATTAAGATCAGTATTACACTGCATAAAGGCTTCCGCCTGAGGGTGGTAATCAGTCGCCGTGATATCAGCCTCGAGATGGTTCAATAGCACACTGGTCAAGCCGATTCCACAACCAACTTCTAAAATTCGCTTACCTTTATAATCGGTCTGAAACAGATGATGGGCCAGTACTTGACCTGAAGGCCAGACAATACCGAAGAGAGGCCAGCTGGCGGATGAGATACCTAGCGCTTCAGCTTCACCCTTATCATCTTCAAACTCCTGATTACTGCGCAGAGAGCGCAAATGAATGTCGACCTTATCAAACTCATGGGTATCGTAACGGACTCTGACTGCCATACTGTTTCCTGACGGATAAAGTGAATAGCAGATGGCTTGATATAAAGCGGGTATTTCACAAGGAAAATGCTTTGAAACTTCAGGCTACAGGAGAACCATACATATAGCGAACAGAGCTTAAAGACGAAAAATGCACCCTAGGGTGCATTAACATTGAACTTATAACTGAAAATATTAATTAAACAGTCTGTTTCACTATTTTATCGCAAATATACTCGCCAATAGGAATAGCTGAAGTAGCCGCCGGGGATGGGGCATTACAGACATGCAGCGAACGTGGACTTTCAGCAAACAGAAAGTCGTGAACCAGTGATCCATCGTTCATCACTGCCTGAGCTCTAACCCCCGCCGGATAGTGTTGCAGGTCTTCCACTTTTAATTGCGGACAGTACTTCTGCACCAGTTTCAGGTAACCCGGCTTCCAAAGGGAGTTCTTAGTTTCGACGATACCGGTGCCTATATGATCCTTAAGCACCCGCCAGAACCCTGGGAAAGTAACCATATCCCAGATATCGCGCAAACTGATATTAATCTTTCCATACCCTTCCCGCTTCCAGCCTTGTACCGCGTTTGGCCCGACAGTAACAGAACCATCAATCATTCGGGTCAGGTGAACCCCCAGAAATGGCAGTTCAGGATCAGGAATTGGATAGATCAAATGATTCACGATCTGGTTATATTTTTCCGGTAACTTATAGTATTCACCCCGAAAAGGAATGATCTGAAAGTCAGTTTTAATGCCCAGCATCTTCGTCGTACGATCAGCCATCAGCCCGGAACAAGTAATCAGGAATCGACCTTTAAAACTGACTTTTTGACCATCATGCAGCGCATCGACGGTCACCTCATCAGACGTTTCCTTCAGGCCAATCACCTTATGGTTCAGACGAGCATCGCCACCCAACCCAACAAACTGTTCCGCCATCTTGATCGTTACCTGCTGGTAATTCACAATCGCGGTATCTTTAACCAGGATAGCACCCATGCCAATAATATTGGGTTCGCGAGCATGTAGCTGGTCGGCATCAAGCAGTTCTACATCAATACCATTTTCATCACAGCGTTTATACAGCGCCAACATCCGTTCCACTTCCTGTTCGGTAGTGGCCACCAGCAACTTACCGCACTGGTTATAGGGCACATTGTTCTCATCACAAAACTTCATTGTCGCGGCGACGCCCGCTTTACAAAACTGTGCCTTAAGACTTCCCGGAGCGTAATAAACCCCCGCATGGATAACACCACTGTTGTGGCCCGTCTGGTGCTTTGAATAAACAGCCTCTTTTTCCAGCAACAGAATATTGGCTTCAGGATAACGCTGTTGTAGCTGCCATCCAGTAGACATACCGACGATACCGCCGCCGATGATGATGTAATCGTATGTCATTATTATTCACCCTTCAGAAAACAAAAAACGACGGAGCCCTTATTACGGCTCCGTCGAAGTATATCAGCGCTTATTGATGCTCTGAATTACTTAGTAAAATGGCCACGTTGACGCAGCAGTTCTCGACTCAGCTGCGGATGTGCAACAAACTTGTCACGGCCATGCAGCCAACAATGGTTCTGAGCCACCAGCATAGTTCCAACTGGCAAACGAACACGGAAGAAGTTTTCATCCTCTTCCAAAGACTTACCCATCTCATACAGATAGATACCTTCAGCCATATTCTGTGGTTCAGCGAACTGATCGATAAACAGCATGTGCGGCTTACCGTTTTTGTCCTCTTCAAAAAAGACCGGGTGCTCAATCTTGGATTCTATGTTCTTAGACTTCGGTGCGCCCCATACAATGTCCTGTTTAGCCAAAGGATGACGATAGAAACGATCCAGTTCAGCCCAGTCATCCACGTGCAGCAATAGAGAGTCACCGCCGTCCATATGCGCTTCACCAAGCTTCTGCATCAATACGAAATCAGTACGCTCATTGACGTAAGTGCCATCATTATGAAGTTCCATCCGACGGTGCGCCTGACGCAGGTAACTATCAGAATTATCATCGTTCAATACCGTGAAGCGAGCATAGTACTTACCGTACATAGCATCATGATTTGGCATACCGATAAGATGAGAGATCGCCGTAGACAATTTAACATCAAATTCAGTACGTTCCTCACCCGCTTCTATCTCAGGTTCACCTTCATATTGCAGCAGGAAGGCTCCGGTATCACGGTTTTGTATGGTTTCGCTAAGAAATTTACCCAGGGAATAGCCGGTGATAGCATCAAGCTTGTCAGCAACTGCATAACGAAGAAATGGCTTATATTCCAACGCCTGCACTGGCCACTCGGCTATCGCCTTAGCAAAGGCCACAATGGTCTCTGTAGTCAGGGTAACAACCTGCAAACGTTTATTAGCGGCATAGGGCGCAACGGAATAACCTTGTGGTTCAGTCGTTTCAACTTCACGCAATAGAGCTGTCATATTCTTCTCTCCAAAACTGTATCTGTTTTTTTTAACGAACTCTCTTCAGGTACAACGGCCAGGTACTGGAGTTCTTATCAATTCAATGGGGTGCTATCAGCTTCTGAAACAGGGCCGTATAGATTGAGTCAGCAGCAACGCAAGCTAATAATGTCGACATTTTTATATATCGTCAACATTATTTTCATTTAATTCTCTTAACTAATTAATATCGTTACTTTAGAATAGCGTGATAGATAGAGCATAAATCTTTAAAAAACAGCTAACTAAGCCGAATTAACCATGAATAGATCCCCTGTAGAAGTAGACAACAACCGGAACAACTCTGCCCTGATAGTGGTGGGTGAACTGAAACAGGATATTCTCAACGGCTACTTTCAACCCGGCGAAAAGCTCAAGATGGCTCGTCTGAAAGAACGCTATCAGGTAGGCGTCAGTCCGCTGCGAGAAGCCTTGTCGCAACTGTTAATCGAACAACTGGTGGTGGTTGAAAATCAGCGGGGGTTCAAAGTGCACCCGGTATCACGAGAGGAGATGTTAGATATCTACGCCACCCGGGCAGAGATAGAAGCGCTCTGTATCGGTCTGGCAATCGAGAAAGGTGATGATGAGTGGGACGCCGGCATTATGGCGGCGGCTCATAAAATGCGTAAGTTTGGTGGTCTCGTAGAAAAAGATCCGCAGGAGTGGGAACGTCGCCATCAGGCATTCCACACTTCAATCGCTATAGGCTGCGACTCTCCCACCCTGATGCAGGTACGCCGTTCATTATACGAAAAAGCCTCTCGATACAGAAACCTCTGGCTAAATAAAAACATGGCCGAAAGCACCGTATTTGATGCCAATCAGAAAGAACATGAAAGTCTGATTGAGGCCCTTCTTGAGCGTGAAAGCATCAACGCTCGGGAACTGATACGAGAGCATCTTCTAAGCCCCAGCCGGGCGCTTGAAACCAGCCAGGGACTCACAGCGCTGGACCGCTAAGTCCAGATTAACAGTCACTCAACCAAATGGCGCCACACCGATTAACCACTTATGTGCCCAAACCGCAGTAACGCCATAGAGCACAAGCCCGATAACGATCAGAATTACATCATTAAAACCAGACTCAGGTGCGCCAGGCAATGGGCGCTGTTGACGTTTTTTCATTGAAATACGGTCAACAACAGCCCAGGCAAGAAAACCACCAAACAGTATAAGATCAGCCAGACTGCCATTAACCAACAGGTGAGACACTGCCCAGAGTTTTACCGCAATTAACTGAGGGTGCGCCGCTATTCTCTTTATTCGCCCAGGAAAGTACGGCGCCAGAAATAACACAAACACCGGCAGTAACAATAATGCTGCCAGATGACGCATCCACCCTGGGGTGACATAGATTATGGATGGATCAAGCCGAGATTCTGCGTAACCGGTAGCTATCAGCCACAACCCCAATAAAGAGACCAGTGTATAAAACAGCTTCCAGCCGATCTCGCTGACGGCAACAGCCTTGTTACGCAGTGGCTCTGCCACAATGGAGATGCAGTGAATACCCAGAAAAAGAATCAGACCCAACACTAACGCCAGCATAGTAATTTCCTTTGAAAAATATAGATGTAGATAAACATAAAGAGGCTACATATAACTATCTTTTATATTGGTTATAGCAAACAAAAAGCTTTGACCCCAGTGTCATCACTCCTTCATATTAAAGTCATCTAAGATACATACATAGAGTCTAGTCTGCTTTCTATAAATCTATTCCACTCACATTTTTTCTAAGGGTTTAAGAATGAACAAAGATCAACTGCAGGCCGACTCTGCGATGCACGCCGAAAAAGACTCTGATTTCAGCAAAATTATCGATGCCGGTTTGAGCCGTCGCCGCTTTATGCAAGGTGGCGCGACCGCCATGGGTCTTTTCTTGGCTGCAAACCCTTTAACTGCGGCCATTGCTGCTACCGCCAACCCAGACAGTAAGTTACTGGGTTTCAAAAAAGTGCCAGCCAGCACGGCTGATACTTTTGTTGTTCCTGAAGGCTATGTTGCAAAGCCACTGATCTCTTGGGGTGACCCAATCCTGAAAGGCGCCCCGATGTTTGATGAGAGTGGCAGGCAACCGGCCAGCGCTCAAGCGGGTCAGTTCGGTGATAACACCGATGGAATGACCTTCTTTCCTTTGTCTGAAGACAGAGCGCTGCTGGCTGTTAACAACGAATACACCAACTATAAACTGCTGTTTGATCACAAAGGCGACACAATGACCGCCGACGATGTGAAAAAAGCACAGGCCGCACACGGAGTTTCAATCTTTGAAATCAAGCGTACTGCAGATGGATGGGAATACCGTAAAGAGTCTGAATATAATCGTCGCATCACTGCCAACACAGCAATGATGCTAGCTGGACCTGCCGCTGGACACGACTTACTAAAAACCAGCGCTGATAATACAGGCACCAAGGTATTAGGCACATTCAATAACTGCGCCAATGGTGAAACACCCTGGGGCACATATCTGACTTGTGAAGAGAACTTCAACGGCTACTTTGCTAAGCCTGGTGTTGCCCTGAATGATCATGAGAAACGCTACGGTCTGAAAGATAACAGCAAATATAAGTGGTTCAAATTCGATGACCGCTTCGATATCACCAAAGAACCAAATGAACCTAATCGCCACGGCTGGGTTGTAGAAATCGATCCGATGGATCCCAGTTCTACTCCGATGAAGCGGACCGCACTGGGCCGTTTCAAGCATGAAAACGCAGCAGTCACTATCGCCGACAATGGGCACGTCGTTGTGTACCTAGGTGATGACGAGCGTGGCGAGCATCTGTATAAGTTTGTCACCAAGAACAAATTCAACCCTGAAGACAAAGCGGCTAATCGCAGCCTGCTGGATGAAGGTACTCTGTATGTTTCCCGTTTCAGTGCTGAAACAGGTGAAGTAAAAGGCAAAGGTGAATGGCTGGAACTGACTTACGGTAAGAACGGACTGACTAAAGAGAACGGTTTCAACAGCCAGGCAGAAGTCGTCATCTATGCCCGTGAAGCAGCCACTGTCGTTGGCGCAACGACCATGGATCGTCCGGAGTGGGTTGCGGTTCATCCTAAAACCAAAACTGTTTGCTG
>JAGPUU010000476.1 GCA_018067325.1 Amphritea sp. | reverse complement strand
ACACGTAGCAACAATGAATTACGGCGCCACCACCTTCATGAAAGAACTATGCAGCGAAAATTCAAGAACGCCGTACGCGCCTGTAATATTAATAAAACAGCTTCTTGCCATAGCCTACGACATAGCTTCGCCACTCATCTGTTAGAACGCGGAGCTGATATCAGAACAGTACAGGAACAATTAGGCCATTCCGATGTAAGAACAACTGAGATTTACACCCATGTGTTAAATCGTGGAGGTAAGGCTGTAATCAGTCCGTTGGGCGATCTATAAACAAAAAAAACGCGCCATCAGGCGCGTTTGTAGTATTCAGACTCGAATCAGGATTTCTTAACAAACTTGGTCAGAATAACAAGACGGGTACCGTTTACACGGCCTTCAATCTGTTCTTGGTTATCCTGTACTAGAGAAATACCCCGAACTGTTGTGCCACGCTTCGCGGTGAAGCCTACACCTTTAACGTCCAGGTCTTTGGTCAGTACGACGTTGTCCCCGGCTTCAAGAATTGCGCCGTTGCTATCGCGATGGATCACTTTCTCAGAGTCATCCAGATGGTCACCGGTTGCTTGCGCCCAGAGGGAGGTCTCATCGTCCAGATACAACATATCCAGCAGGTCTTGTGGCCAGCTTTCACTGCGCAGACGGTTCAGCATACGCCATGCCATCACCTGAACTGCTGGTACCTGGCTCCACATGCTGTCATTCAGACAGCGCCAATGGTTAGCATCGATGGTGTCTGGGTTTTCAATCTGGCCCTTACAGGTGTCACATACCAATATAGAGTCATCCACACTGCCTTTAGAGCCTGGCGGTACTTCATAAACACTCAGGTTGTCAGTCGCGCTACACAGTTCACATTTAGATTCGCTGCGGTCACGTAAGGCTTGCTCTGTACTCATGATTACTCCGATAGTTGGTCAGGACGCCGCTGTCTGAAAGTTTAGTGCAACTAACGAATACAGGAAGGCAGTGGATCAAAGTCGCGCATTGTATCAGAACAGAGGAAAGCTGCGAACTAGTCCTTCCTTGGCATCAAGATCAGGTAAGCAGACCTCGGTAGAACGCTAGTTCCGCTTCGAGACTATGGATCTGGTTCTCAGCCTGTCGAAAACCGTGCTGTTCGTCTGGATAGAGATGATATTCAACCGGGATATTTTGACGCTTCAGAGCGTTCACCATAACTTCGGTTTGTTGAGGCACCACCACCCGGTCTTTGCCCCCCTGAAAGAAGATCATCGGACAGTTAACCTGATCAGCATGTTCTAACGGGCTGCGCTGCAGGTAGAGTTCTGCATCCTGTTCAGGGTCACCGATGAGCCAGTCCAGGTAATGACTTTCAAATTTATGGGTATCACGGGTTAACGCGACCGGGTCACTCACCCCGTAATAACTAGCGCCCCCTTTAAAGTGTTCGCTATAAACCAGCGCACAGAGGGTTGTATAACCTCCGGCACTGCCCCCGCGAATAAAAACATTGTCGGGATCTATCAGTTCACGCTTGGCAAGATAATCAACTGCCGCCACCGCATCCTGCCAGTCAGTCTCGCCCCAACTACCGGCTAATCTCAACCGGTAATCCCGCCCATAACCGGTGCTGCCCCGATAGTTCAGATCAACCACCGCAAAGCCCCGACTGACCCAGAACTGAATCTTAGGGTTATATACCGGATAGGTCGCACCTGTCGGCCCCCCGTGGGTGAATACAATCAGCGGAGGTTTACTACCTGGCCCTTCTGACTCAGATTGCGCTAGCGGTTGTGGCAGATAGAGAAATCCGTAGGCAGATTCATCACCAACCGGATAAGTAATCGGCTGCGGCAGATCAACTTTTATAGCCGGTAACTGTCCACCCGCAATCACTTGAATTGCCTCATGGGAAGGACTGTCGGGTGTTATCTCAATGATCGCGGCGGCATGATCGTTTGAAGCAGCGATGCAGTAAACCTTTTCGTTAAAGCTACAGACATGGCGGAACAAACTGTACTCTTCAGCGACTAGCTGTTCCTGCATTGAAGCTGAGCCTATTACCAGCCGCCCTTCACCCCGCTCCATATAACAGGCAACCCAACGTTTTTCAGCCGATTGGCCTCCTGATTTCTGAGCTTTTGTCAGCTCATCCCAGGTGTAAACGCCAAGCTGCCATTGGGGAATACCAAAATCGTTTTCACGGGGCCAGAGAGGCTCTGTTCGAACGCTCTGCTCACTTAGCTCTCCTGTTCCTGACCCTGATCCTGAACAACTCTTCAGGCCTCCAGACTCTCCGCTTGTTGTACACTCCGCACCTTCAAATAGATAACGGTATAAATTCCACCAACCAGTTTTATCACTCAATGCCACCAGACTGTTGTCACTTATAAAACGGGGTTGTTGAATCGCTTCAGAAGATGAACTTCCCGCTAATACTTGTCGATCGCTCAGCTTGCTGTCAGCGTTAATTCGCGCACTGTTAAGGCGAGTACTCACCCAGGGCATATGGGGATGGTCCCAGCTTATCCAGGCAAACC
>JAGPUU010000459.1 GCA_018067325.1 Amphritea sp. | reverse complement strand
TTAAATCGGGCAGAGAAGTTGCAGAAACGTGCTGCGCGAGTGGGGTTTGACTGGGGTGATGTTGGCCCCGTTCTGGATAAGATTGAAGAGGAAATAGCAGAGTTGCGAGAGGCTATCGCAGCAGGGGATAAGCTTGAGATGGAGCATGAACTGGGCGACCTGATGTTTGCTCAGGTTAATCTGGCTCGTCACATGGGAATTAATCCAGAGTCCGCACTGCGCTATACCAATCAGAAATTCACTAATCGTTTTGCGCATATCGAAGATCAGGTAAAAGGTTCCGGTAAAGACTGGCAGGCCTTCAGTCTTGAAGAGTTAGATAGCTGGTGGAATGAAGCAAAGCGCAAAGGATTATAATTAGCGCGATTAAACGGAGGCGACTAGTGGGAACATTACAATGGGTGATTCTGGCGGTAGTCGTAATGGCTGGCCTGGGTTACTGGAATTATCAGCGTATTGATGGTCAGCGTAAAGCTCTGGAAGGCGCAGGTTTTGTTGTCTCAGATGACCTTAAAGGTAATCCAGGTCTGTTAGTCAGTACGACGCAACAGCAGATAGCGGTTTTGATTCCCACCGGCTACCTGCGTGTTGGTTTTGATCAGTTAACGCACGGCGAGATCCGTCAGGATGCATCGGGCGAAAAAGACAGCAACTACCGCATAGCGCTGATACTGAACGGCGCATCTCAATCAGAAGTTGAAAACCGCTATCAAGATGAGTATCAGGCGGATATCGCTTTTAAAAAGCTCAGAAATTTAACCAGCCACTAAGTCCAAACAGGCCCTTGTCTTAAATGAGGGGGCTTTTTTAAGTTTGACCACCCCTCTCGTACTTTCCTTCTGATACTAAGATAGTATTTGTGCTTCGCACGAAAACTGTAGTATCAATAGTCTGTATTATAAGTACTCAATATCTGACAGGGGATGTGGTATGACAACTCTTCATGAAGATCTGCGCGATGATGTCCGGATGCTTGGCGAATGTCTGGGGCAAACCATTGCGGCTCACAAAGGGCAGCAGTTCCTCGATAAGATTGAAGCCATTCGGGCCTTGTCTAAAGCGGGCCGCTCCTCAGTCAAAGGGGCGGATGATGAACTGCTGAAAGCCCTTAGCGAGCTTGAAGATGACGAGCTACTACCGGTTGCCAGAGCCTTTACCCAATTTCTTAATCTGTCTAATGTGGCAGAAGAGCATCACCGGGTTCGACGCCGTTCCGGGGTGTTGGATGTCTGCACCAGCGACTCATTCTGCGGTCTGATAGGGCGCTTACAGCAGCAAGGGATCTCCAAACAGCAGATCGCTAAAACGGTTAGCGAAATGGATGTCGAGCTGGTACTAACGGCCCATCCAACCGAAGTAAACCGTCGCACACTCATTCAGAAATTTGATTCCATAACCGACTGTCTTCAGAGGATTGATCGGGGTGAAGATCTGCGCCACCGGCTCCATGAGCTGATCAGCCAAGCCTGGCATACCGATACGATTCGCAAGCAACGGCCAACCCCAGTGGATGAAGCAAAATGGGGTTTTGCTGTTATCGAAAACTCTCTCTGGGAAGCGGTGCCCGTCTTCTTGCGACAAATTGATCAGCAACTGTTTGATGCGACTGGCGAGCACTTGCCGCTGACTCGCTCTCCGGTCCGTTTTGCTTCCTGGATGGGAGGCGATCGTGACGGCAACCCCAATGTGACCTCAGTGACCACTGAAAAGGTATTATTGCTGTCGCGCTGGGTCGCTGCTGATCTGTATCTGAAAGATATCGATCTGCTGCGCAGTGAATTATCGATGAACCGCTGTAGCTCGGAAATACGGGCGTTGGTAGGTGATCATCCAGAGCCCTATAGGGCTTTGCTGCGTGAGGTGCGCAATCATCTGCGCGTCACCAAGCATTGGACCACCGAGCGACTGGATGGGCGTCCTGTGGATAAAGAGGGGGTTTATATTTTGCCCCAGCAGTTGCTTGAACCTCTGATGTTGATTGAAAAATCTCTGCGAGACTGCGGTATGGAAGTCATTGCAGAGGGTCTGTTAACCGATACTATTCGTCGGGTTGCCTGCTTTGGCATGACGTTGGTCAATCTGGATATCCGACAGAACGCAGATCGACACGCTGAAGTGTTCGACGAGCTGACCGGCTTTTATGGCATAGGCTGTTACAGCGAGTGGAGTGAAACCAATAAGCAGATGTTTCTGTTGAAAGAGTTACAGGAGAAGCGTCCGCTGCTACCACGGGATTGGCAGCCCTCTGACAATGTTCAAGAAGTGCTGGAGACCTGCCGGGTTGTTGCTGAAGAGGAACCTAGCTCTTTAGGTTCCTATGTTATCTCGATGGCCAGTCAGCCTTCTGATATATTGGCGGTTATTCTGCTGTTAAAAGAGAGTGGTATCGGCCATAACATCCGTGTGGCGCCTCTATTTGAGACCCTTGATGATCTGGACGGTGCAGAAGACTGTATTCGCCAGTTATTAGGTATTCCCTGGTATAAGGCCTATACCGAAGGCCATCAGGAAGTGATGATTGGTTACTCTGACTCATCCAAGGATGCAGGCCAGCTCGCTGCCGCCTGGGGACAATATCGTGCCCAGGAAGCGTTGACTCAGGTCTGCGTTGATAATGGTGTCCATCTGACGCTATTTCATGGTCGTGGTGGTACTGTTGGCCGGGGTGGCGGTCCCAGTCATACGGCTATTCTGGCTCAGCCTCCCGGGTCGGTCGCTGGTAGCCTGAGAGTGACGGAACAGGGCGAGATGATTCGCTTTAAGTTTGGTATTCCGGAAATTGCGGTACGCAACTTAGAGCTTTATACCTCAGCGACGCTTGAGGCTACTTTGGCGCCGGCACCGGGCCCCAGACCTGAATGGCGACAGCTGATGGATGATTTGTCAGCCAGTGGTTTAACCGCTTATCGTGATGTGGTGCGTTTTGACCCCCAGTTCGTGCCTTATTTCCGTTCTGCGACGCCGGAACAGGAGTTGGCAAAGTTACCGCTTGGGAGTCGTCCTGCGAAGCGTAAAGCGGATGGTGGAGTCGAAAGTTTGCGGGCGATCCCATGGATATTTGCCTGGACGCAGATCCGACTGATGTTACCGGCCTGGCTGGGAAGCGATGTTGCGCTTCAGGATATTCTTGATAAGGGACAGTTCGAGTTGGTTCAAACGATGCGACGCGACTGGCCGTTCTTCCGTTCCTATATCGATATGCTCGAGATGGTAGTGGCTAAATCGGATGGTAATATCGCTTCGTACTATGAGAAACGTCTGGTTTCAGATGAGCTGAAAGTGCTGGGTGCTGATCTGCGTTGCCGCTTAGCGAATACGGTTGAACTGGTAAAGAAGATTAAGCAACAGGATGAACTGTTAGAAGAGAATCCGATTATCCGGCAATCGATCGATGTACGTAACCCTTATATCGATCCGTTGCATTTTCTGCAGGCTGAGCTGCTCTACCGGGACCGAAACCATCCAGATGAACGCTTGGAGCAGGCCCTGATGATTACCATGGCGGGGATCTCTGCGGGTATGCGCAACACCGGTTGATTGCGGGCTCTTTAGAGTACCTGCGTATCTCTGCATAAGGCGGCGGAATCACTTAGGGGTTGATACATCAGGCAGTTTTGACTACTCTCGATCGTTCGTTTTGAATGAATCGAGGGTTTTTTATACCGATTCAGAGAAATTTGCCTCCTGCAATTGGCCTTGGCTTAGATATTGGTAGTAGATCGAATGTCCAATTGTGAGTAGCAGGCGAATAGCTGTAATGTTCGAAGATTACGGCTCGAAAAAATTTCAGTCGATAGCCCTAAATGGCGGTCGGCCAGACAGTTTTGAAATTATATAATTAGAAAATGGAGCAATCCTTACATGCGAATTATTCTTTTGGGTGCACCGGGCGCCGGCAAAGGTACTCAGGCTCAATATCTCTGCGATAAATACAGTATTCCACAGATTTCAACGGGTGACATGCTGCGGGCAGCCGTTAAAGCGGGTACGCCTCTGGGCATCGAAGCGAAGAAAGTGATGGATGCGGGTGGTTTGATTTCTGATGAGATTATCATCGGTCTGGTAAAAGACCGTATTACTGAAGCAGATTGTGCTAATGGTGCTCTGTTTGATGGTTTCCCACGTACCATTCCTCAGGCAGATGCGATGAAAGACGCAGGCGTTGCTATTGATGCGGTTGTTGAGATCGACGTTGCAGATGGAGAGATCATCAAGCGGATGGCAGGTCGCCGTGTACACCCGGGTTCAGGCCGGACTTATCATGTTACCTTCAACCCACCTGCGACTGAAGGTAAAGACGATGTAACCGGTGAAGACCTGATTCAGCGTGCAGATGATGCAGAAGAAACCGTGCGTCAGCGTCTGGATATCTACCATGAGCAGACAGCACCACTGATCACCTACTATAAAGGTTGGTCTGAAGAGTCACCTGCTAGTGCTCCGAAATATAAATACATTCCAGGTGTAGGCAGTGTTGAAGATATCCGTGATGCGGTGTTTAGCTCACTGGAAAAGTAATTCTTTGCTCTGATTATTAAAACCGCTGCTTTGATGTATGAGTCAAAACAGCGGTTTTTTATTGCCTGTAATTCCGGGATAATAGCGCTTTGCTTTCAAACGGAATTAAACGGATGCTTCAGCCTAAAACAGCGGTGCTGCTTGTTAATTTAGGGTCGCCAGATCAACCCACCCCGGGAGCGGTTCGCCGTTACCTGAAAGAGTTTCTTTCAGATCGTCGGGTAGTTGAAGGCGATGGCATCATGCGTCTGGTTTGGCTGACGGTGCTTAACGGCATCATTCTGACTTTTCGACCCCGCAAAGTGGCAAAGCTCTATGCATCCATCTGGGATCAGGACTCTCCACTACGGTTGATACTCAATCAACAGGTTGCAGCGCTGCAATTGACGCTTCAGCAGCAGATGCCCGGGCAGGATATTCAGGTTTTCTCGGCGATGACTTACGGTAATCCGGGTCTCACGCCGCGGTTAGCCGAGCTGAAACAGGCGGGCTATCAGAAAATTTTAGTATTACCGCTATATCCGCAATACTCCGACACCACCACTGCGCCGATCTATGATCAGATCGCCAGGTTTCAGTTACAGAATCGTAATCCACCGGATATTCGGGTGCTGCATGATTACCATGACCACCCGCTCTATATCCGGGCGCTGGCGGATTCAGTACGTGATTATCGCGTTGAGCAGGGGCAGGGGGATAAGTTAATTCTTTCTTACCACGGTATACCCCAAGAGTATGCTGAACGGGGTGACCCCTATCCTGATCACTGTCACCGCACCTCAGAACTGCTGGCACATGAACTGGGGCTGGCTCCAGATCAGTGGCAAACCACTTTTCAGTCCCGTTTCGGGCCTAAGGCCTGGCTACAGCCCTATACCGATAAAACCCTTGAGAAACTACCTGAGAGCGGCGTGAAACAAGTCGATATCATCTCTCCGGCATTCTCTGCCGATTGTCTGGAAACATTAGAAGAGCTATCGGTAGAAAATCGCGATATTTTTATGGAAGCGGGTGGCGAGCAGTACCAGTATATTCCAGCATTGAATGCCGATAAGGGTATGATTCGCCTGCTGGTGGATCTGGTACAACAGAATAGTTCAGGCTGGTTTAATCCGGTCAGTACAAATAATGAACAGAATGAGATAAACGATGCGCCCTGAGTATATTTTTGGAATACATGCCGCGACCACCACGCTGGAGCGAGATAGTAAGCGTGTCAAAGGGATGTGGGCGTTGAAAGGCCGTGCCGACGCGCGGATGCAAAAACTGCTGGATCTGGCGAAAGCCAAACAGATTCAAGTGGAATGGGTAAGTCGTAAAGAGCTGGACGATATGGCGGAAGAGGGCGTGCACCAGGGCGTCGTTGTTGCCTGTGAGCCAATTCAAACGAAGAACGAACAGTTCCTTGATGCGATGTTAGAAAAGCTTGAAGAGCCCGCTTTCCTATTGGTATTAGATGGCGTGACCGACCCTCATAACCTGGGTGCCTGCTTGCGTACCGCTGATGCTGCCGGTGTTCATGCGGTGATTGCGCCAAAAGATAAGTCTGCACCGCTTAACGCTGTTGCGAGTAAAGTTGCCTGTGGCGCCGCGGAAGTTGTGCCCTACGTACTGGTTACCAACCTGGCGCGTACCCTGAAAGATCTACAGCAGAAGGGAGTCTGGATCACCGGAACCGCTGGCGAAGCCGAAACTCTGGTTTATAACGCCGACCTGAAAGGGCCGATGGCGCTGGTGATGGGCGCCGAAGGCCAGGGAATGCGCCGTCTCACCCGTGAAAACTGCGACTTCCTGGTAAAGATTGATATGGCGGGGGAGGTTTCCTCGCTAAACGTATCAGTTGCGACGGGGGTTTGCCTGTTTGAAGCTGTAAGACAAAGAAAAGCGTAGCTTTTCTTTGTCCAGAACGCTGCTGCGCAGCTTGCTCGACCGTATCGCTTCGCGACACTAGCTAGACGTGGCTTCGCCACTTGCTCGAACGCCACTTGCTCGAACGCCACTGCGTGGCTGGCTAGAAAAAGCGCTTCTATCGTAGGAGCCGCGTCCCGCGGCGATAAATGCAAACGGCAAGTGAACTACATTTTAGATACTGCTGCTGTAGCTGCGGGTAAGCAAGAGCGTTGCCATTAGGGAACCAGTTCATCCAACTCGGGTAGCATCACTACACTTTCCTGAGCGGTTGGCTCATTACGCACACCGACAAACACCGCAGGCGTAGCGCCTCTGTTTACCGCTACATGGGCGACATTGGCAGGAATAAATAGATAGTCGCCGGTCTGCGCCAGGGCTCTGTTCTCAAGTTGCGGCCCCGTACAGAGCTCAACATTCTCACCGCTCAAAAGATAAAAAGCCGATTCATGATGCTGATGTAGATGCGCTTTAGTACGCGCCCCCTCAGGTATAGTGACAACGCCCAGAAAGACGGCTTCTGACCCCACCGTTTCCGCACTGATGCCCGGAGAGTAGATCGAACCTTGTTGACTGGTGTAACTATCAGCGCCCTTAACAACACTGCCAACCTTATCCTTTGAAGACATAACTACCTCATACATGAGCCTATTTTCGTCGATTTCTACTGTCGAATAAAACTATAG